>NZ_AENN01000016.1:0-104506 GCF_000183205.1 Eremococcus coleocola ACS-139-V-Col8
ACTAAATTTAAAACTAAAATAAAAAGTAGTTAGTAACTTAAGTTGTACTAACTCTTTTTTATTTAATAATCAGATTAATAACGGTCTTTCATAGCACGATCAATATCGCGTTTAGCTTGATCTTGTTTTAAAGATTGACGTTTATCATATTTGTTCTTTCCTCGGGCTAGGCCAATCAATAATTTGGCTCTACCTCTAACCAAATAGACTTTTAAAGGGACCGCAGTCAGACCTTTTTGTCGTAGTTCTTGATCCCACTTAAGAATTTCCCGCTTATGCAAAAGCAATTTACGATCACGCACCGGATCATGGTTAAATATATTTCCTTGTTCATAAGGACTGATATGGGCTGCTTTTAACCAAGCTTGTCCCCCATAAAAAGAAATGTAACCATCTTGTAAGTTCATCTTACCTTGACGTACCGATTTAATTTCGGTCCCCGTTAAAGCAATCCCTGCTTCTAAGGTCTCTAAAATTTCATAATCATGGCGGGCCTTACGATTGGAGGCCAAGGGTTTGTCTTTTTTCACTTGGGACATCAAATTCCTACTTTCTGTTTAAATTATTTCCCCCGTTTTGTCATTTTAAAAGACTTGGAGAATTTTGCAGTCTTATTTTTACGGACTTTTTGCTTAGTCTTCGGCTTGCCCTTAGCTTGACCTGACTTGGCAAATTTAGGTTTGCCCTGGTTAGCCTTAGCCTTATTCTTGGCCCGACCTTTAGACGTCGCCGCAGACTTACCAGGCTTGTGGTGATTGCCTGACGTATTTTGTTTAGGACGACGGCCCAAACGTTTCTGACCTTGGGCTAAATCTAAAGCTGCTTGGTCCGCTTTTTGGCTTTCATAATCGACTAATTTAAAATCAATTTGTCGTTGGCTAATATCAACTTTTTCCACTTCAATCACGACTTTCTGACCGATTTTAAAAACATTACTGGTCCGCTCGCCGACTAACATATAGTGGGAAGGAATAAATTGATAATAATCATCAGACAATTTATCAAGACTGATTAAACCTTCAACCGTATTGGCCAATTCTACGAACATCCCAAAAGAAGTGACCGAAGCAATATGGCCTGGGAACTGTTGACCAATTTTATCGGCCATAAATTCAGCCTTCTTCAGGGCATCCGTTTCACGTTCTGCATCCACCGCGCGTCGTTCCATTTTTGATGCTTGGTCAGCAGCACCAGCCAAGTAACTAGTTTCTTGGTAAATTTCCTTCTTACTTGGACGTGTAAGGTAAAAATGGATGAGACGATGAACCATTAGGTCCGGATAACGACGAATCGGGGAAGTAAAATGAGTATATTCTTTGGTTGCTAGTCCATAATGCCCCAGAGGTTCAATCGAATATTTGGCTTGTTGCATCGACCGTAACATAATCATCGCCAAAACTGATTCAAAATCTTGTCCTTGGACTTTTTTCAGACTTTCTTGTAACTGTTTAGGTTTGATAGTGGCTGCATGCCCACCTAATGGGACACCAAGTGAAGAAGCAAATTCGGCAAAGCGCAACATTTTTTCTTCGTCTGGTTGCTCATGAATCCGGTAAACCATCGGTAATTGCTTGGCCATAAAATACCCAGCGACAGTTTCATTGGCAGCCAGCATAAAGGATTCAATCATCCGTTCCCCGGTTTGCCGCTGACGGACCACGATATCTTGGGGTTGGCCCTCTTCATCGACAATAATTTCCGCTTCCTTAGTATCGAAATTAAGGGCTCCTCGTTTAAGCCGCATTTTCTCTAAAATTTTATGTAAGGCTGCCATATCTTCTAACATAGGTACAATTTCTTGATAATCTTGACGGAGTTTAGCGTCACCCGCTAAAATCTCATTCACATCACGATAAGTCATCCGGTAGGAAGAATTAATGACAGATAAATAAATATCAAAGGCGGTAACCTTACCCTGGGTGTTTATGGTCATCTGACAAGTAATTGTCAGGCGATCTTCCTTAGGGTTTAGGGAACACAAGCCATTAGATAATTTCTGTGGCAACATTGGTACAACTCGGTCGGTCAAATAGACAGAGGTACCACGTTGGTATGCCTCTTGATCAATCGGGCTTCCCTTTTGAACATAGTGGGAAACATCTGCAATATGGACGCCTAATTCATAACTACCATCAGAATTTTTTTCTAAAGAAATCGCATCATCTAAGTCTTTGGCAGAGGCTCCATCGATGGTGATGATGAGTTGATCGCGTAAATCATGCCGGCCTTGTACTTGGGCGGGATCAATCACATCAGGGAATTCCTTAATTTGTTCCAAAACATCTTCAGGAAACTCATTAGGAATGCCAAATTGGTAGAGAATTTCTAAAATATCGACACCTGGTTGATCTTTATGACCAATTTCTTTGGTGATGAGACCGACCAAGGTCCCTGGATTATCAGGACTTGGATATTGGGTAATTTCAGCCAAGCAGATAGAGCCAGTCACAGGATGGAGGCCTTTAGAGTCAACCATCATCCTTAAGCTTTGGCCCGAATCTAAGCGGGGAATCAAATAGCCAATATAGCCTGTATCTTGTCGTTGGTCTTGATTAAAGGCAACAAACTCACCAACTACTTGGTCCATCGCCCGTTCAACTACTCGGACCACTTCTGCTTCAGACCCTTTACCTGTTTGCGGGTCAACTTCTCTCAGCACTCTAATTTCTACAGTGTCCCCGTCCATGGCTTGGCCAACTTTTCCCGGTGGCAGAAAGTAATCAGGTTTTTCTGGATCAACCGAAATAAATCCAAATCCTTTGGCATTCGCACGAAAAGTTCCCACTAATTTATTATTATTTTGGGCAACCCGAAAATTGCCTTGACCCACCATTTCAATTTCACCAATATGCTCTAAAAAGGCAAGAGCCTTGACTAATTTCTTATAATTTTTAGAACCTTGATAGTTAAATTGACTTGCTAAATCATTGGCTTTAAAGGACTTATCCCTATGTTCTTGGAAGAAAAGGAGTAGATTATTTTCTAATTTACTTAAACTCATGGCTGACCTCCTACTGGTTAGCTTGCTCCAAAAATTCAAACAAGTCTTGTTCAAACGCTTGGCGGTTACGATTAACGGTAATCACGTGACTATTATCTGGATAGAAATGATAATCTAAATAATTAGGATTAATAAAGGTTAGAAAATCTGCTTCTGGCCGTGAATCAACTAGTTCATCTTGACCCGATTGAGCGACAAAGAATGGGACATTAATTTTCGTAAGTTTAGGACCCATGGCTTGCCGGAAATCATTTAAGGCCTGCATTTGTTGATTATGTTGGTCAATAATTTGCTTTTTATCATTTACAAATTGCTCTAATCGGTTATTGGACATATATAAGGCCCGCGCATAGGCTAAAAATGGCGTCTGCAAATCCACAAGTGAATCAGGCAAAATTGGTGAATTAAACATCCCACCCGCCTTGAGCTGACCTTGGTCTTGACTTAAAAGCCAAGTGGCTATAATTCCACCTAATGATAAGCCAAAAACCATAATGGAATCATAGGCTTGGTCTACCATAAAGGCTAAGGCTTGCTTGGCATCCTCTTGCCAACTTGAAATAGGGGCATTTAAAATATCAAAAATATCATCTGTCCCATGTCCCTGAAAAACTGGACATAAAACATCATAGCCATTTCGATTCAATTTCCGCGCTAACAAATTAACATCATTAGGGGTTCCTGTATAAGCATGGAATAAAATAATCCCAATATTCTTAGACTGGCTCCCTTGTACTGGGTAATAATTCTCTGTTGTATTCAACCTATCCACTCCCTGTTTACTCTAACTCTTATCCTATCCTAAAATAGGATAAAATAAAAGCTATCAGCCTTATTACTGAGGCAGTTTGAACCCAGTGAGATAACTGCCTCAGTATCCATACGACTGTAGGGAGTATGGAGTCCTTCATGTTGCTGCGTTCTTACGAAATTTTAATTGAAACCACGCGCCGCTTCGCTTGCGCCTGGTATTGCGCCCGTACGTCACTGCGTTCCTACAGAATTCGAATTGAAACCACGCGCCGCTTCGCTTGCGCCTGGTATTGCGCCCGTACGTCACTGCGTTCCTACGGAATTCAAATTGAAACCACGCACCGCTTCGCTTGTGCCTGGTATTGCGCCCGTATGTCACTGCATTCCTACGGAATTCAAATTGAAACCACGCGCCGCTTCGCTTGCGCCTGGTATTGCGCCCGTACGTCACTGCGTTCCTACGGAATTCAAATTGAAACCACGCACCGCTTCGCTTGTGCCTGGTATTGCGCCCGTATGTCACTGCGTTCCTACGGGCGCAATAAAAAACCTCTGATAACCAAACGATTACCAGAGGTATAAATTATTTAGCTGATAAATAAGCAAGGGCGATTGTTAATACAAAGAATAAAACAGATAAAACACTTGTTGTTTTAATTAAAAAGGCTTCAAAACCTCTCGCTTTTGTTTTAGCTTGGCCATCATCAGACCCTGATAACATACTAGCAGCATTTCCTTTAGTTGGTTGCATAATTACTGCAATAATGATTAAAACTGCAACAATTAAAAGTGCAATTGTTAAGATTTGTTCCAAGAGCTTTCCTCCTCTATAAACTGTACAAAGTGTATTTTACCACAAAAATATCAAACTTGCCTAGGGTATTTAGCCAGTCAACCTCAATAAATAACTAAAATAAGTTATTTATTTCCAGCTTGATCTAATCCTCCAAGCCGAATCCCCATCAGCATCACCAAGAATAAGCCAAATACTAAAATCCAAATTGAATAAAGACCTAATTGTAAATTTAAAAAGGCAGTTATCAAAACTCCCAAAACAAAGGAAGCTAAGACCATACTTAAATACTTAAGTCGGTTCTTTGCTAAGGCATCCTTGAGAAAAACCGCATCATAAAATGATTCAGTCAAATTCCGCAAGTTCCCAGTCATCATAGTCGAAGCATAGGAATGCTTGCCTAAAGAGCGAAACTCTTGAAATTGAGCAGCAGCCGCTAAAGCAAAAAATGAGGTGATGACCAAAGGAGGCACATAATCTTGCAGCATGGCAGCTAATAACATCATGACCGTTTCAAATAGGAGAACAATCAACCCTGCCTCCCCCTTTTCTTTTAACCGGGTTTGGTGTTGAATAAACCGAGTTACCAAGGTACCTAAGACAAACATAAAAATAGATAAAAGATAAGGAGGGGTCGCTGACCAAGCCCCTTGACCAATCCGAATCGACAAAATAATAATGTTACCTGTTTGCATTCCAGCAAATACCTTGCCAAAGTTAATATAGGAATAAGCATCTAGAGATCCGGCTAAGGAAGACAGAATAATGGCTGGTAGGATATGATTGAAATTAGTTGCACGCATACGAAGACTCCTTTAAGACTAATCAGCCCCTATTTTAACACAAAAAGCCAGATACCATAATAAAAACCTAACTATGACCGAATTAGCTCGGTCTAGTTAGGCAAAGTAAGCGAATTTAGAAAATATATTAGCAATTAATTGTTAATTTATAGTAAGAGTCTTTTCCTCTTAGTCAAGATACATTCTGGATCACCAAACCTTTCTATCAGTTTTCTTAGGTTTCAAGTCAGGTTCACCTCCTTAAAGAAAAAAAGTACCAAGCAATCTATGATTACTTGATACTATTATTAATAAAAATAGGGTGTAGAAAGTTTGGTGTGACATGCACAGACAAAGATGAACTCAAAAAATCTATAGCTTTAAGCACAATTAAAGCAAAAGATACAGATAGGTCTTGTAAATACTTAATTATATCAAGTGAAGTTTTCTTCCAAATAACCAAAGCATTCAAATTTTGCATCGGTGCTGCCTCCTATCATCCTTCTACACATCCATTATACCATTGACTATATTTTTCTCAATCAAATCGAGTTAAACGTATCCATTAACCTAAAAAAGGAGCTAGGTAAAAACCTAGCTTCCTTTTCTTTTATTATAAATTCACACCATGGGCATTTTCTTTAGTAATTTTAGTCACGCCTCCCATATAAGGAACCAGTTTTTCTGGAATCTTAACAGAACCATCCACTTGTTGGTAATTTTCTAAAATAGCGACTAAAGTACGACCAACTGCTAAACCAGAACCGTTTAAGGTATGAACATAGTCTACCTTACCTTCTTCATTTCGGAAACGAATCATGGCCCGGTGAGCTTGGAAAGCCTCTGTGTTTGAACATGAAGAAATTTCACGGTAGGTATCTTGGCCAGGAATCCAAGCTTCAATATCATAAGTCTTAGCCGCAGAGAAGCCCATGTCGCCGGTACATAAAACAATGGTACGATAAGGAATTTCTAAAGCTTGTAGAATAGATTCAGCGTCCCGGGTCATACCTTCTAATTCTTCATAAGAATGGTCTGGATGAGCAAATTTAACTAATTCTACCTTGTTAAATTGGTGCATCCGGATTAAGCCCCGGGTATCACGACCCGCAGACCCTGCTTCAGAACGGAAAGCTGGAGATAATCCTACAAATTTAGTTGGCAATTGATCTAAATCTAGAATTTCATCCGCATAGAAGTTAGTCAAAGGAACTTCTGCCGTTGGGATTAAAGTTAACCCACGCTCATCAGTTAATTGGAAGACGTCTTCCTTAAACTTAGGAAATTGGCCCGTACCAAACATAGCTTTATCGTTAACAATATATGGCACAATCATTTCTTTATAGCCATTATTGGTATGGGTATCCAACATAAAGTTATAAATGGCCCGTTCTAGGCGAGCGCCTAAGCCTTTATAATATACAAAACGAGCCCCAGCCACCTTAGCACCACGATCAAAGTCTAAAATATCTAAGTTTTCAGCAATATCCCAGTGGTTTTTGGCTTCAAAGTCAAATTCAGGAATTTGACCCCAACGACGAATTTCCACATTGTCCTCTTCATCTGCCCCAACAGGTACATCTTCATGGGGTAAGTTGGGTAAGCCAAATTCAATGGCTTCAAGGTCGGCTTGGACTTGAGCCAGTTCTCCATCTTGAGCTTTAATGCGGCCACCTAGTTCTTGCATTTCCTTAATTTTGGCATCAGCATCTTCTTTATTCTTTTTTAATTGAGCAATTTCTTGTGATACTTGGTTCCGTAACTTTTTATCTTCTTCAGCCTTCACGATGAGTTGACGGCGTTTTTGATCCAATGCTTGGTATTGTTCTAGGATTTCACGCTTAACCCCACGATTGGCTAAGCGGTCAGCCACAGCCTCAAAATCATTTCTTAATACTTTACGGTCTAACATTATTTTTCCTCCTTTATATGCAAAAAGAGCCTTTCATCCAACTTGGGACGAAAGGCTCATTCGCGGTACCACCCTAATTCAAATAAGCCTTGTTTACCAGCTTATTTGCACTCTGAGTCGATAACGGTGACACCGGCACTATTTAAATTCAAAAATTATTCATAGGCTGATTAAAGTGTGGATTCATAGACCCGCATCCATGGCTTGCACCAACCGCCATGTCTCTTTTGAATTGAATCTATTACTATTCACTTCTCATTTACTTATTAAAATTATTATAAGTCATCTTCTCCAAAAGTCAACTAGACAAGTAAGAGAAAATTAAATGATATAGTCTTGTGACCGGTCTATAATCCGAGCAGGAACGCCAACTGCAGTAGCATAAGGTGGGACATCTTGCAAAACGACAGCGCCCGCCCCAATCCGACTATGGTGACCCACGGTCACATTACCTAAGATAATAGCGTTGGCACCAATTTCTACATCATGTTCAATGGTGGGATGACGTTTGACCCCTTTTTCGTTACCACGGCCACCGAGCGTCGTCCCGTGGTACATCTTGACTCGGTCCCCCACAATGGCTGTTTCACCAATGACAACCCCAGTCCCGTGGTCAATGAACACATGGTCACCGATTTGCGCCCCCGGATGAATTTCGATACCGGTTTGACGTTTGCTATCTTCCGAGAGCCGCCGGGCTACAGTAAAATCACCAACCAGGTAGGCTTGGTGGGCTAAATCATGGACGCGGAGGGCTTGTAAACCAGGATATAAGTTGAGGGCCTCATCGACACTATGACAGGCAGGATCATGATCATAGATATACTGGGCTAAGTCTAGCCAGTAGTCCTCGTTTTTAATCTTATTCGGCATCAAAGAAACCGGCAGACAAGTAACGTTCACCCGTATCTGGTAAAACCGTTACTACCTGCTTACCTTGGCCTAATTCTTTGGCTAGTAATTTAGCCGCTGCATAGTTTGCCCCAGAGGATACACCTGCCAAAATCCCCTGTCCTTTAGTTAATTCAACCATATTAGCAATTGCATCTTCATTGCTTATGGTCATTACTTTATCAATATCAGTTTGGTCAAGAATATCGGGTACAAAATTTGCCCCTAAGCCTTGAATTTTATGTGGTCCAGCTTGACCTTGGCTAATCAAAGGAGACGCTGCTGGTTCCATGGCCCAAACTTGGGTGTCTGGATTATGTTTTTTCAAGACATGAGAAACTCCGGTTACCGTACCGCCTGTTCCAAAACCAGCCACAAAACCATCAACTTGGTCTAGTTCTTTTAAGATTTCTTGACCGGTAGTTTCCACATGCGATTGGACATTAGCTTCGCGGGTAAATTGTGACAAAATCGGAGCATCCAATTCAGCAGATAATTCCTTGGCCTTATCTACGGCACCTTGCATGCCATCAGGTCCTGGTGTCAGAACCAATTCAGCCCCATAAGCTTTCATAATATTGCGGCGTTCAATGGTCATGGTTTCTGGCATGACAATCATGACATGAATACCTAAGGCTGCCCCAATCATTGATAAGGCAATCCCGGTGTTTCCAGAAGTGGCTTCAATAATGGTGCCCCCTTCTTCTAAAGTGCCATCCTTTAACATGGCTTCCACAATGTATTTTACTGGCCGATCTTTAACCGAACCAGATGGGTTACGGCTTTCAATTTTAGCAAAAATCTTAGCTGAGCCTGGTTCAGATTTTAGTTCTACCAAAGGTGTGTTACCAATTGTTTCATAAATATTTTTAAACATGTAAAGTCTCCTCACTTCAAATAAGATTTGTGACTCAATTTTAGCATATATGAGTAACCATTCAAGTGTTCTGCTTACCAATTTAAGAGGCGACTTTTTTCCGTATCCCGATAATGATGAATTTGATCCATATTGGCCCAATTCTGTTGCCGTAAGGCTTCGAACAAGACAATATTGACCGTATTAGATAAATTAAGTGACCGCACATGCTCATCATTCATGGGGATACGCAAACAATCTTGTTTATGTTCTAGCATAAATTCAAGAGGCAAACCAGTCGTTTCTTTACCAAAAAGGAAAAATTGTTCGTCAGCTTCATTTCGGGCTAAATCAGCCTCAGTATAAATGCGCGGTGCAAATTTTGAAATGAGATACATCGGTCGTTGGCCCACATAATCCAAAAAGGCTTCAAAAGACTCATGTTCAATTATTTCGACATTATGCCAATAATCTAAGCCGGCTCGTTTTAACATTTTATCATCGGTAGAAAAGCCCAAAGGATGAATGAGGTGTAAAGGCGCATTGCTAGCCGCACAGGTCCGAGAAATATTCCCGGTATTGGCTGGCATTAAAGGTTGATAAAGGGCAATATGGTTTTTCATACAAAAACTTCTTTCTATGATTGGGTCTTTATTGACCGTGGAGGACGTTTATCTTTGAGTTTTTCGATAGCCTGGGTCATTTCGGTCACAGTTTCGGGATCAGTTTCTTTGGCTAATTGGGCCGCGATTGCCTTGACCATAGCCGGATTCTGGAATCGCTGGATTACAGACAAGGCCCAGGCAGAAGTTCCCCGAATGACTGGCCGCGGATCTTCTTCCATTAATTGTAATAATAAGGGTATTGCGGTCTGGTCGCGCATATTAGCTAAGGCTATAATCGCATTTCTTTGAAGCGGTTTTTTGCCCCGCCAAGAACCAGCCAAGGGACCATATTTTTCTTTAAAGTCTTTATTAGAAATAGTTAAGAGTGGTTTTAAGGCTGGCTGAACCACTTCAGGGTCTGGTTCCATCTCTGGATGTAGATGGACTGATTTGTCTTGATTAAAGGGACAGACATACTGACAAATATCACAGCCATAAATCACATGCGTCATAGGCCGTCTGAATTCTTGAGCCATATAACCTTTCGTTTGGGTTTGAAAGGATAAACACAATTGAGCATTCATCCGACCATCGCCTAAGAGGGCATTGGTCGGACAAGCATCAATACACCTGGTACAATCACCACAGGCACTGACACCTGGCTGGTCTGCTTCAAATTCAATATCGGTAATAATCTCACCTAAATAAACCCAAGACCCAAACTCTTCTGTGATCAAGAGACCATTCTTACCAATAAAGCCTAAACCAGCCCTTTGAGCTGTTGCTACGTCAATTAGTTCACCTGTGTCCACCATCGGTTTAAAAGTCGCTGTAGTGGCTTCAGTCTTTATATAAGCTATGAGACGATCCATCTTTTCTCGTAAGATATCATGATAATCCAAACCCCAAGACGCCCGCGCAAAAAGGCCGCGCCGATTGTCTCTTTCTGATTTTAAAGGATTTTGAATTTCTGAAGGATAAGCCAAAGCAATCGAAATAATAGATTTTGGTTGGTGGAAAATCTTGTCAGGGTAAAGTCGTTCTTCAATCACCGGATGTTCAAAACCTGAAGTATGACCTTTAGCTTTTTGTTCTTTGAGGGAGTCCTCTAAATAATCAAATGGTTCAGCTGTGGTAAAGCCAATTTTATCAATTCCAATTTCATGGGCTGCCGCAATAATTTTGGTCTTTAATGCTGCATTCATCGCCATCTGACCTCCACCTTTCACTTATAGTTACTGGTCCTATTGTACCATAATCCTGACCTGTCCCCTAGCCTTCCTTATATATAAAAAGCCTAAGGCCAGCAGGTAGCCTTAGACTTTTGAAAATAATTATGAATTATTCAGCGTCTTCTTCTTCTTCAGCACTTTCACCAATTACTTCTGGCTCAGCTGCTTCTTCATCTTCTTCAACTTCAGCTTCAGATGGAGCAGAAACTGAAACGATGGTTTGATCTGCTTCTAATAAGACAGTCACATCAGAAGGTACTTCTAAATCAGATACAGCTTTAGTATCACCAATTTCCATACCAGTTACATCTAATTCAAATGATTGTGGAATGTTAGAAGCAGGTGCTTCAGCAAGAATTGAGTTGATAACTGTTTCCACAATCCCGACTTTAACTGATTCTTCACCAACTAAAACAAGTGGAATTTCAACTTCAAGTTTTTGGTTAGCTGAAATAGCTTCAAGGTCTACAGAGTAGAATTCACTCTTCAAAGCAGCTTTTTGGAAATCTTTAACCCAAACTGTTTGAGTTTTTCCATCAGTTTCTAATTCAAACACCGCATTTGAACCTTCTTTACGAAGAATAGCTTCAAATTCACGGGCATTAATTAATAATGATTGTGTTTCAAAGTCTTTACCATACATGGTTACAGGGATTAAACCTTGACGACGTGCACGTTTAGATGCAGCAGTACCAGTTTCAGTTCTTAATTCAGCAGATAATTTCATTTATATAAACTCCTTTATTTCTAGTTTCTTTTTAGCTTCTTTTCACACATTTTCTATCTTACCAAAGTTTAAAATAAAATGCTAGATTATTATAGCATTTTTTTATACAATAGGTAAAGAATTATCTGGAAGGACATACTCTATGAAAAAATTACTTAAAACCTTCAAACCTTTTGACTATATTTTTATTATTTTAGCCTTAACCCTATCTTTTATCCCCAATATCTGGACGATTATGGCCTATAATCAGCCAGAAGAAGTTGATAAATATGCAGTTATTCGTATTGATGGCCAAGTAGTCGATGAATTTCCATTAACGGAAGATGGTGAAGACTTTACCAAAACATACTATCCTCACGATGGTCAATACAATATTGTCGAAGTTGATGGACTAAACGCCCGCATCAAAGAAGACAATAGCCCCGACCAAATTGGTGTCATGACAGGTTGGATTACCCGACCCGGTCAGACGGCAATCTGCCTCCCCCATGGTTTAGTCATTGAAATTGTTGGCCAAACAGCCGAGGAAGACGAATTAGTTTTACCCTTATAAATAATCAAAACATAAGCACCCTCCTCGGGCCTGGCTACAGGTACGAGGAGGGTGCTTTTGAATCGCAATGATTTAAACACGCCAAAGTTCTTCCCTATTTAAAGATAATCATTAAGACCAAACTAATTAGATAAATGACTGAGAATAACATAAAGGCTTTGAGCGCTTGGTGAAAGGCAGATTTGCGTGTCTCGGCTAGCCTAATTTTTTGGACAAAGATTTGGACAATTTGATAATGGGGATAGATTCCAATTAAAGCCACTAATGCCCAAATTGGAAATTGACCGGAAATAATATAGGTGAGCCAAAAGACCCAAGGTAAGGCTGACAGGAGCATATATAATTTAACACCTAAATCGCGTCCAATATATGATACCAAGGTATAGCGTTGATTTTCAAGATCGCGTTCTAAGTCTCTTAAATTATTAGCTAGCATAATATTAGCAATTAAACAGACTAAAGGAATACTCATTAAGAAAATTCGGATGAGCTCAAACCAATTAGCTATCAATATCACTTTATGTCCGGTCCAATTGGTATACAGGATATCCTTATACATGGTCATAAAGACAGCCAAAAAGAAAATACCAAAGCCCATGGTTAAACCAGATAAAAATTCGCCATAAGGAGTCCTAGAGATAGGAACTGGCCCAAAGGTATAGAGGATACCAATGACATAACAAACTGCCCCAATCGCTAATAAAATGGGATCTGTTAAGAAAACCAAGCCAAGATTAAAAAGCAATGACAAAGCCAAGAGAACAAAGACAATTTTGACCATGATTTTAAAGTCTAAGCCATTACGCCCAATCACATTTTCTTCATTTTTATAATCAAGGGAAATGGCTTTATGAAAGTCCATGGTGTTATTGATCGAAGTCACACACATATCAAAAACCAGAGCACCTAGGAAGAAAACGAGGCTGTTCAGCCAGTTAAACTGACCATAAAAGTAATAGGTCCAAAGAAAACCAATCAGCATTGGAAATAAGGAAGCCAACTTGGTCCGAATTTCAACAAATTCTAGAAAAATAGGTAGGGTAATTTTATTTGACAATGTGATACTCCTCATTCGTTAATTCAAAAGAATCTTTTAATCCTTCAGATAAGTGAAGTCCATGGTCCTTATCAATAAAGACCGCTTCTACCCCATCCAAATGGTTAACAAAGTCTAAGCCCTTATCAATCCCCATTAAGAATAAGGAGGTTGAATAACCGTCCCCATCTACTGACTCCGGAGCAAACACTGTGACCCCAGAAATATTATTCTCTAGAGGATAGCCAGTTTTAGGGTCCAGGATATGGTGGTATTTCTTACCATCAACTTCTAAATAGCGTTCATAAATACCCGAAGTAATTATAGCGTAATCCTTCATCCGCCGAGCTCCAACAACGGTTCCCCGAACCTTATCCGGATCTTGAACACCGACATTCCAACCTTGATCATTAGATGGTGAGGTTCCCATAACAATCACATTGCCACCCAAGTTAATCAGGGCAGTGGTAATTCCATATTTTTGGAAAATTTTCTTAACCCCTGAGCCAATATAGCCCTTAGAAATGCCCCCCATTTCCAAAACCATCCCCTCTTCTTCCAACTTAATAGTTTGAGCTTCTTTATTGAGGGTGATTTTATGGTAGTCAATCTTAGGGAGGGCTGCTTCAATTTCTTCAGGGCTTGGTAAACGCTCTTCATCCACATCCCCAATCCGCCATAAATTGGTGACCGCACCGATGGTCACATCAAAGGCCCCATCCGATAATTTAGCGATTTCTAAGGCTTTTTCCATTAATTCAAAGGTTTCGGGTTGAACTTTGACCGCTTCTTTACCAGCTGCCTGGTTGATTTTATAAATATCTGATTCCTCTAAATTGGTTGAAAGTAATTTTTCCATCCGTCGCATATAATCAAAGGCCTCATCCATAGCAGCTTCTTGCCCCTTATGGTAAATGGATAATTGGACCGCTGTATGTAGTAGCGTTTCAGTCCGGGTTTCTGGATCTTTGACAATTTCAAGTGCTTCTTGATTTTCAGTTTTAGGACTGGCGCCTGTGGTGACTTCGGCGTTAGATTCTTCAGCCTTAACGGGCTGCATCGCTAAGGGAGTCAGCAGGGTTAAAACTGAAAGGAGAGCTATTTGTTTACGCATTATGTTCTCATTCCTTATCCAATCAAACTTATAAAAAAGCTATAATAATTTTCTTCCAACACTTTAACACAGTTTTCATAAAATAGTAAGTAAGTTCACAATTTATTTAAAAGCTAATTAGAATTACCAAATAACTACTGTATTACTATATCCTGTTATAAAAAAGTAAGGGGTTGGGCTTTTTTGCCCAATCCCTTACTTTTGTTTAAGTTCTTAATTAATTATTATTCTTCACTAGATGATTCGTCAGTTGATTCTTCTGAATCACTTGCTGATTCTTCTGAACTTGCAGCTTCATCTTCTAATTCATCAATATTAATTTCTTCAGTGTTACCTTCTTGGGCTGCTTTAATTAAGGCAGCAGCAGCTTTCTTGAAGACATCAGATGAACTTGATGCACCAGAAACAACTTCAACGTCATCTGCTGATTGTTTTTCTACTAATTGATCATCTAATTCTTTTTTAGCATCTGCAAATGAAATACCATTTTTTTCCATATTCATATTATATTCTTCATTTTCTGATTTTAATTCATCATCAGCATTTACATAATCAAAATCAGATTTTTCAATTTTACCATCTTTAACTTCAATGGTAAATTTCAAGGTCCAACCATGTTCATCTTCATTTGAAACAGCAGTATAAGTACCATCTTTTAATTCGGCCATTTCATCTGCTACAGCACCCGCTGCGCCTGATTCTTCTGATTCGCTGGCTTCTTCTGATTCTTCTGAACCGGCTTCTTCTGATTCACTAGCTGCATCTGATTCTTCTGAGCCTGATTCTTCTGATTCACTGGCTACATCTGATTCTTCTGAGCTAACTACTTCAGAATCGCTAGCTGCGTCTGATTCTTCTTTAGAGACAACAGATTCGACAACAGATTCTGCAGATGATGCAGCATCTTTAGCTTTATCAGCAGCGTTATCAGCTTGGGAACAAGCCGCTAATAAGAAAACTGATGCAAAGACTAACGAACCTTTTAGTAATGATTTTTTCATAAAATCTTCCTCTCCTTTAAGAAAACAAATTTTTGATACGCTTTTATTTTAATATAATTTAGAATTTTAGTCTAGTTATATCAATAATCACGCGTCATTAAAGTCTGAATTAAACTTAAAATTTCAGAGCTATAATCATTTTGATCGAGCTTTTGGATACGTTTAATTGCTTTATTTAAGTATTTTTTTACCAAGTTTTCCACATAGACATCCGCATCACTTTCTTCAATCAAATCTTGAATCTGTTGTAAATCTTCCTCATTTTCAATGGAAAGTATCAAATTCTTAAGTATGGGTTTTTGATAAATTGCCCGGATTAACGGTGCTGTATAAATCCCGTTCATTACATCTTGTAATTGTGGTTTTCCAGTTTGTTCTTGCTTTTGAAAGAAATCTAATTGATCATCAATTAATTGAAAAGCCATCCCTATTTCTTCACCTGCATAATAGGCTTGTTTTAATTGTCGTCGACTGATAGATTCGGTTTGATACCCCCCTACTGTTGCTAGGCCAAATAAAAGTGCGGTTTTCCCTTTAATCTGGCGAAGATAACGGTAGATTGTCATCGTCGGATCAGCTACATTTTTTAACTGATTCAGTTCTCCATTCAGAATCAATTCAATGGTTTTTTGTTCAATTCCAGAGAAATCGTTTAAGCCTGACTGATATAAAAACCGCATTGCATAAGCCAATAAATAATCTCCTGCATAAATGGCAATGCGATTGGACTCAGCCAAGTGAAAGGCTTGAATCCCCCGTCGTTGATCTGCCTCATCTATCACATCATCATGAATCAAAGTCGCCAAATGAAATAATTCAATACCAGCGGCAATATTTAACTTTTCTTGACTAATCGTCTTTTGATTTAAGCGGGCAAACATTAAAACCAAACCGGCGCGCGCAAATTTACCCGATGCATTGATATAATCCATTATTTTAGCCTTAATTTCTGGATTTGACACAGATATTTCAGCTATCATCATTTTTTTAACTCGCTCTAAATCTGATTCTATTTTGGGATAGGCCTGCCATATTGGATGTACCATAATTAAACTCCAATCTTTTTATAATAGAAAACTCGCTATTCCTATTAAGAATAGCGAGTTTGGTTAAAAATTTCAACTTAACTAGGCTTTGTGTTCCTTATAAATATGTTTTGGTTGTCCCCAAATCCACTTATCAAAAATCCTACCTAACCAAGGCATTACATAATAGTCTAGACCAAAGGTACGGCCTGCACCTGCCATTAAGGCAATAGCAACTGGAATAAACCACATATTAGCCCAGTAGAACATACCAGATAGACAGAACATTGAAACTAAGACAACTGTACCTGCAGAAACTAACCAAGTAAAGAGACCCACAATTAGAGCCAAACCAATGGCTAATTCAACCACTGACATGAATTTTTGCATGAAGAAGGCAACTTCACGGTTTGGCATAAAGAATTTCATAATTGACGCAAACCAATTTGGCATTTCTTTAAAGACTAACATTGGTTCTTCACCATGAGTATAGTTAAAGGCAAAGACTTGTTTAATGGCTTCAGTTGTTGCTTCAGCACTTTCTGCTGTTGAAGCTGAAGAGACAACTTCTTCTTTCAACCATTCAAATGGGAAAACAAGTGTGTCGCCGAACCAAGAAGAACCACCAAACATACCAAAACATTTCTTCAAACCTTCTATTAACCACATTCCTCCGTAGTATAAACGAAGAGGTAATAACCAAAGCATGTTACCATGGGCAGCCAAGTGACCACCAAACATGTTTTTGCCGCCTTCAATTTTAAAGAATTCATGACGTACATAGGTCCATGCATAGTATAAAGATCCAATGCTTAAGAAATATTTAACGTTTGCAGCATGTTTTACTAAGGTTGAGAAGAAACCTTGCAAATGGTATTTATCATATAATAATGAAACTGAATGACGGCCACCAATTGAAACCATGTTTCCATCATATTTACCCTTATAAGATTTTAATTCACTACCGTTCATTAAAGCAATCACATTTTCAGCAGCTAAATCAGCTGTTTGTTCGGCTGCTTGAACGATTTGTGGAATTGGACGCCCATCTTGATTAGGATCTTCATAATAAGCAATATCCCCAGCCACAAAAACATTGTTATGGCCATTTGCTTGAAGATGTTCATCCGCTAAAATACGACCAGCACGGCCATATTCAAAGCCCCAAGTAGAAGCATCGGTATTTGCCTTAACCCCAGCTGTCCAAATAGTACAATATGAAGGAATTTGTTTACCAGAAGCTAATTCAATATGATCTTTTTCAACTGCTACGATTCCATCACCCAAGGAGATTTCAATGCCTTGTTTTTCCATAATTTTAACTGCACGTTCACGTTCAACTTCAGTTACGGTATTTAAGATAGAAGGGGCTGCTTCAACTAAGTGATAAGATACTTCATCGTAGTTTAATTTATGTTCTTTACATAATTCTGGCAACCATTCAGTTAATTCACCAATCATTTCGACACCAGTGAAGCCAGCTCCACAAACTACGAAAGATAATAAAGCAAGATGTTTTGCTTCATCATGTTCCCGAGCTGCAGCATAAACACAGTCAATCACGTGTTCGCGAATCCGTTCAGCAGCTTCAATCGACCAAATAGTAAAGCCGTTTTCTTTAACACCTTTTACTCCAAAGTCGTTTGCTTCACCACCGGCAGTAACGATTAAATAATCAAATGGATAAGTATCATGTTCACCCATCACTTGTTGGGTTTCATGATTTATATCCATAACTTTATCGGTTACTAGGTGAACATTTTTTAAACGATGGAAAATACGTTGTAAATCATATTTCACCGCATCAGGTTCAACCCGTCCACCAGCTACTTCATGTAATTCAGTCATGTAAGTTAAGAAAGAATTTTTATCAATTAAAGTTATATTAACCGACTCATCTTTCTTAAAATGTTTGCCTAGATTTCTGGCTGCGCCAACACCGGCAAAACCAGCTCCCACAATGACAATATTCTTAGTCACTTTATTAACATCTCCCTTTGGATTTTTATGCACGATAAAGTATAGCTGTTTTTAAAAGCTATTTCAAGCAATTTTTAGACTTTTTTCACAAAGATTATTTTGTTTATTAAATAGACCTTTTAACCTCTTCCCATCAAGCATATAGGCTAACTGCTTCCAAAATAAAAAACTGGCCAAAAATTTGCCAGTTTTTTTATTTAAATTCTAACCAATTCTGTTTTGCTTGTGAAAGAACTAATTCTTGGTGATACAAACGTAAACTTGCCACCCGGGTTAATAGATAATTTCCAAGTGTCCCTACCGCAAGCCCTGCTAAAATTCCTGAAAAAGACAAGACAGGTAAATAATTTAAGACAGACCAAGATTTGGCAAAGAAGGCTGCGACAAAAAGTTGGCCAACATTATGCATAACTCCTCCAAGAATGGAGATACCGATAATTGACACCCGTTTGGGTCCCAATAATTGAGCTAAGCACATGAAAATATAAGATAAAAAACCCGCTACCGCACTGTAAAAGAAGGTAGACATATTACCGCCTAATAAAGCAGTTAAGAAAATCCGAATGACCAATACTTGGAAACTCTGAGCATATGGCAGGGTAAAAATTGCAATCACAGTAATAATATTAGCTAAACCTATCTTAGCTCCTGGTGCAAATACAAAAGGAGATGGAATGAATTGTTCTAATAAACCAATTATAATAGCCTGGGCTGCAAGGACAGCCACATAAACTAAGATCTGGTAACGACTTCGCAGCATAGGTCACCCCTTTCATTCGAATAAAAAAGAAGAGGACTTTATCATCGAAAGCCCTCTTCTTTAACTTTGATGTTACTAATACCGCCAGGGGGAGTCGAACCCTCATTACAAGAACCGGAATCTTGCGTGATATCCATTACACTATGGCGGCCTAACTACTATAGTATAAGAAATTTTATAAAAAAAATCAAGCTTAATTTTAGATAAATATTTACAAGCCTACTAGCCCTTTAACTAACTCCCTTAGCTCAAAATTATTAATAAGTAATTTCCCCATCAATACTATTTAGTTGGAGCACCGTCACAGCCTGACCACTTTGGTCTACTATTTGTACTGCAATCAAGCCTGCTTTAGGGGCATAGTATTTGACTAAACTTGCTTGGTTAGGATTGGATGTATCTGCTTCCCTCACCTTTACAACATTTTGATAAGCCACCTGGCCTAAATAAAACTCATCAATGATATCCTCAATGGTGGCATTAATTTCTTGATTATAACCTGATTTAAATTCTACTCCTATTTGAATATTCCGGGGTAAAATTAAAGAACGACGATTAGGATCAACTTGGTCAGAATAGCGTAAATCTTCAACATTCAAATAATTATCAAATGTTGCTAATTGATAAAGTCCTTGGTCAGTCACTTGATATATTAAAGCTTGGGCATTGTCACCTACGAATTTCACAGCTTGAAATAAACCATTTTGATCTTTGGCGAATTCTAAAATCATATTATAAGAAGCTATTTCTTGCTCGTCGCCTTGGTAAACATATTCAACATATTGGCAAAAAGGTAAGAAGGACTCAAATGAAAGCATAGGTTGACTTTGCTCCGCAGGTGTTTCTGATGGACTAGTTTCACTAGTCTCAACATTTTCGTCTTGACTTTCAACCTGACTCTCAATTTGACTTTCAGAGGAACTAGTCTGATCTTGTGCAAAAGCCGTATGGATCGGTGTTAAACAAAGACCTAAGCCAAGGCCAAGTATAAGAAGTTGTTCACTCTTACTTCCTCGATTATAAAACATAGCACTGGCTCCTCTCCCTTTTATCTTACTACTTAAGTAGCTCTATTATATCACAAGCCACATTCCAATCTATGAGATAATTTGGACTTATTCTTGAAATACAAAAGGAAAATTTCATATCTATGATAATAGTGTGAATTTTTTGTGAAGATAACTAGGAAATGAAATAATTCGTTTTATCTAGTAATTGTGGTATTCTTAAAGGGGAAAAGTAAACTCATTACAAAGAGCAAAATCATTGTTACTTAATGATTCAAAAAGGAGCGATAATCATGACTGATTGTATTTTTTGTAAGATTATTGAAGGCCAGATTCCTTCAGCTAAAGTCTATGAAGATGACAAGGTATATGCCTTTCTAGATATTACCCAAGCCACACCTGGTCATACCTTGGTTATCCCTAAGGAGCATGTGTCCGATATCTTTCAATATGATGCTCAACTAGCAGGTGAGGTTTTTAGTCGGATTCCAAAAATTGCTAAGGCCATCATGGGCGCTTACCCCCAAGCAAAGGGAATGAACCTAATTAATAATAACGGTCAAGTTGCCTATCAATCTGTATTCCATTCACACTTTCATTTAATTCCTCGATATTCTTCAGATGATCCTGGTTTTGCAATTAAGTTTGAAGATCATTCTGCTGACTTTCCAAGTGAAAAATTACAAGAAATTGCTACAAATATAGCTAAGCATATTGACGAATAAGAGATAATATACAAAGGAGGAAAAACAATGTCATCATTTAAACAAGGACTATTCTGGGGTGCCATATTTGGTGGAATTGCAGGACTCATGAATGCCAAACAAGAAGGCCATAAGACACGCCAAGAATTAGCTGGTTATATTAACCAAGCTAGCCAGGATATTGACGATATTCGCTTTAAATTTGAAAACCTTAACCTCGCTATTCAAAGACTCACTCATGAAGGCCAAAAGGTTGTTGAAGAAACCAGCCAAGAATTACAAACTACTTTAAAACATTTCCAAGAAGAAAACCAACCCCGTCTTCGCAGAGTCCAAGATAAGGTTGAAACCCTAACCCAAAATATTGAAGAGCAAAGTCAAGCCATTCAAGCTAGCTTGCCTCAATCGAAATCTGAAGACGAAGAATGAACTTGAGTTTTTTGTGTAAAAATTGTTAATTAAACACTTTTTAGTCTCAAATATGATATAGTGGGAGCTGTATTAAAAAAAGAATAGGAGTAATTACTACATGAAGAAAGCTTTACTAAAAACTATCGGTCTATCATTCACTTCCCTTGCCCTAGCCTCAAGCTTAGCAGGTGCTTTGCCAGTTATGGCCCAAGATGATGTGATTGCTACAATTGGTGACACAAAAATTACCAAAGAAGACTTTTATAATGAAATGAAAAGCCTAGCCGGTAAAACTACTTTGCGGTCAATGATTTTGGAAAATGTTCTAAAACAAAATGTTAAAGATGCAGATGCACTTAAAAAATCAGCCGACGAAGAAGCACAAGAACAATTAGACAAAGTTGGTGAAGATCAATTCAATGCTTATCTAAACCAAATGCAATTAGGATCTATCGATGAATTCAAATATCAACTTTATATTCGAAATATGTTCCAAGAAGTAGTTGAAGGTAAAATGGATCTTTCTGATGAAGCCATTAAGAAATTCTATGATGAATCCTATGAAACTCCTATGGAAGCTCAACAAATCTTAGTAAAAACTGAAGATGAAGCTAAAGATGTCATTAACCGTTTAAATAATGGTGAAGAATTTGATGCTCTAGCTAAAGAACTTTCAATTGATGAAGCAACTGCAGCCAACGGTGGGCTATTAAGTCCCTTCACTTCTGGCCAAATGGTCCAAGAATTTGAAGATGCTGTTAAAGCGTCTGAAAATGGTTCAGTTACCCAAGAACCTGTGAAATCACAATATGGTTTCCATGTAATTAAGACCATTAATAATGGGACAAAACAAGCCTTTGAAGACGTTAAAGATGATGTGGTCAACCAATATAAACAAAGTAAATTTTCTGATTCCAACTTCTCTTATGGTGTGATTGGCCAATTAATTAAGGATGCTAAGGTAGATATCAAAGATAAAGACCTTAAAGATGCCGTGACTGATTTAACTCAACTAACAGAACAAACGGCTGAGTCAACTGAAGCAGCTAGCTCTGCAGAGGGTGAATAATTTAACTTTTTATAAAAGAAGCGATTATAAAGAAAAGCACAGAACAAATTCGTTCTGTGCTTTTTTACTATTATTCTTACAAAAATTGTTTTAATGGTGATGATGGGAGTCTGCTTGAACTGACTGAGCTAGCATTTCCTTAATTTGAGGCAAGACCGCATCGATTGCAGCCTGGCGATCAATTGTTTCAGTTCCTTCCAAAAGACTACCTAATTGTTGGAGGGCAACATGCCAAGTAGCAATGTCTACCGCTACTTGATCGTTTAAATCATATACCCATTGGGTAAAACGAACTTGAGTCATCCCGTCCCCAATATTTTCTAATTCAATCGCTACATTAGAGCCAAAGACGCCCCACATAAATGATAAATAGGTAGGTGCTTCTACATCTGTAATCAAATTACGTTCAAGAATCTGATTCCCTTTACCCTTAACCAATAAATAAGCACCCGCTTTAATTTCATTTTCAAAGGTCAGTTCAGGAAACCAAAACTTAAGTTTTTCATTCTGGGTTAAAGCAGCCCAAACTTCTGACAAAGCAGCTTGGGTTTCTCCAACTAAAGAGAATTCTTGCCCATGTTGATGGTCTAAATGGTCGAGGACCGACTCATGATGGTGGTGATCATGATCATGGTCGTGGGTATGATTATGGCAGTGAGCATGGTTATGGTGATCTGCTTGATTTTTCGTCATAAAACTTTTCCCCTCCTAATCAAAGTTTGGTCGGTAAACTTCACGACGGTCCAAGGCAAAAATTTGCTGACTAAAAGCACCGCGTTCGGTTTGTTCAAGAGCGGATGAAATCATATTAATCTTAGCATCCATATCATCAATATAATGAATAATTTCGGCCTCTAACAAACGGGGAACCACAGGACTGCCATATTCCTGTTTACCATGATGGGCTAAGACCATATGTTTTAACAAGATAATAGCTTCCGATTGGTCTGGATCAATATTTAAATCGCGTGCAGCCCGATCAATTAGTTCATCAATTAAAACAATATGTCCCATCAACTGGCCTTTCAAAGTGTATTCAGTTGAAATAGGTCCTGATAATTCAATGGTTTTACCAATATCATGTAGAACAATTCCTCCAATTAAAAGAGAAGCATTTAATTGAGGATAAAGTTCTAAGAGTGACTGGGCAATTTTAAGCATAGTCATTGTATGAAAGGATAAACCACCCGCAACCGCATGATGGAGTCGTTTAGCCGCTGGATAGGAATAAAAAGCATCCTGATGATCTTTAAGGATGCGCCGCACAACACGGGCAATCTCTCCGTCTTTAATTAGAAGTAAACTATTTTCAATATCCGTTTGAATAGCTTCTTTACGGATACCAATACTTTCTACATACAAGGTTGGATCATTGGGCTCACCCAATTCCGCCAAACGGATGGCTTCAATTTTTACTTGAGGGGTTCCATTATAGGTATCGCGCCGACCCTTAAGATAGACCACCTTTCCTGCTTGGAAGGCTTGGATTTCACGGTCAGTCGCAGACCAGTACATCCCATCCATCGAGCCGGATTTGTCTTGAAAACGGAAAGCAATAAATGGATTCCCGTTCCGAGCCACCCTTTTATCAGCAGCCTTGATTAAGACAAATAGGCCAAAATTCTCACCATCATGTAAATCATAAAGTTGTGTCATTCATTTTCATCCTATCTATTAAACTTGGGGAGAGTGAATCTAGGCATCTGAATCCGAGCTTAGCTCGCCTATATTTTCCAAATCAATAACCTGTTGGTCTGAGAAGGAATCCCGTGTCTGTTGGTCAAAAGTAAAATATAAAATTTGATGACTTTTAGCCACTTCTTCCAAAACTTGATTCATACTCGTCTTACGTAACTCATCGAAATTCACGAAGGCATCATCAATAATAATCGGCATCTTAACCATATGTTGGGCTGACATAATAAAGGCCAACCGTAAAGCAACATACAATTGTTCAAGAGTTCCTTGGGATAATTCATGTGGTGCAAATAATAAGTCTGAATTATGTTTTACCCTAAGGCTATTCTTATTGGCTTTAATCTGACGATATCGATTAAAAGTTAGGGTCGCAAAAATCTCAGAAGCTTGCTCAATCATTTGCGGTAGTGGATCATCCAAACCTTGGTTTAAAGTTTGCTGAATTATCGCCTTGGCTAATTGCTTTTGTCCCCAATCTTTAAAAACTTCTTCAATCTGGGCTTGTTTACTTGCTAGTGTTTGTTTTAATTCTTGATAAGACCCATCCTCTTTCATCCGCGAAATTTCTACAGCCAAGTTAGCTCTACGCTGTTGATGGGGTTCAATTCGTTCCTTGAGTTCTTTGAGTTGGCGTTTAATTGTATCATAATCACTCATTAGGGCTTGTTTATTCTCAATTTGACTTAAAGCATTTTCGTGTCCGGCAATATAAGTCTGATTCAAATCTCTTTGCTGCCGTAATTCTTTAATTTCTTGATTTTCCTTAAGACAAGCTTGGAAGGCTTGATCATTTTCAACCCCAGCATGGGCAAAAATCATCTGGCGCTCAGCCTCAAGCTTATCATTTTCTTGCTTGAGCCTTTCCTGGTTGACCTTGATATCAGCCAATAAGTCCTCTAATTTCTGAGCCCTTCTTTCAACTTCAGTTAGATCTGCTTCTGTTTCTTCCACAAAACGAATCATTTGACGTGTACTTGGATCGTTTTCCGGCATTGAAAAGCGTTCTATCATTGGCTGTAAAACAGTTTTCCAGGTTTGAATCGCAACTTCAGTTTGGCCCAATTCAGCCTGATAATGTTGGGTTTTATTTTTCATTTCAAAATAATCTTTGACTGGATTAGCCTTAAGTACAATTTCTGGATCTGCTGTAGGATAGAAACCAAGTTCGACCAACCAATGAGCTTGTTGGTTTTTTATAGCTTGATAATCTTCTTTAAGTGCTTCTAATCTTTCTTCTCGGTCATTAATTTCCATGCCTAGGGCTCTAGCCTGGTCTTGGGCAAACCCTTCTTTTTCTTTCAATTGGTCAATTTTTTCAAAAATTGGATTACTACGAAATTCTTTAAAAGCCTGACGATGACTCGAAAAAACCATAATTAAGGCTCCTGCACCTAGGACAGCGATAATCACACCCAAATAGAAATAAAGTGATTGAAAACCAATTTGATTAGTTAAGCAATAAATAATAATTGCCACCCCAATAAAACAGAATAGTCCACCAAAAAAATAATCTTTTAAACTCGTTGCTTGAATCAAACGCTCTTCAGCGTTCATCCGCTGATTTTCTAGACTAACTACTTGTTGTCGGGCAATCATCGAGTAATTCTGTTGCTCTTTACGTTGGTCAAGGTAAATCCGTCTTTGCGCCTCAATTTCTTCAGTATCAGCCTGAACTTGATCGAGGTTGGTTTGAAAAACTAAGCCTTCTTGGAGCTTAGCTTGATAAGACTGGGAATCTTGAATTTTATCCGGATAAAACTGGTTCCGCTTGGCTAATTGTTCCATCGAATCCTGATTCTCAAAGATTAATCGTTGTAACTGCTCATTTTTTGCTTGAACTTCTTTAACAGCTTGGGTATGACTCCGCCACTTAGCCCGGTCTTCTTTATGGCGCCGGGCCCAGTCTAAACGAGTTTCTTGTTTGAGTTGGGCTTGAACATGGGACTCACGTTCCTGCAATTGAATTAATTGTAAATGGTTTTGATCAATTTGTTTTTGATTCTGGATGACCGTTTCAGGCGCTTGATCCGGAATCTCTGTATAGGTCAAAGCATTTAATTGGCGTTGGGCTGCTTGATCTTTTAAATAAATATCATAACGATTGAGCAAGCGATCTTTGGCTTGCAAATCTTCCTCAGACTTTCCAATTGCTTGATTTAATTCTTTAATTAATTTAATTTCTGACTCTTCTTTATTCAAAAGATCCTGATACGTTGCGAGTCTTTCGCCTTTATTTTCTAAATCCTGTGCCATTGTCTCATAATCTGCCAACAATTCATTTAGGGGGGGATTAGATGCTCTCGGTTTAAATAAGGCTTTAGCTTCCTTATCTAAATTCCGGGACAAGGCAAGGAACTTGTCTGAACCCAAGGTACCAACACTTAAGAAATAATCATTTAATTGATCTGCCCCTATCCCATTTAATTCTTGTAAATTTTGTAGATTGAAGGCATAAAAAGTATCATACAAATTTTCATCGATACCTGATAATAACTTGTCCATAACCTGATCAGCTTGCTCATTTCCTGTTAAGTCAGTTATGATCAAACCTTGGTTGGTTCGTTCAATCCATAAATCGCCCATATCCGTCTGGGTAAGAAGGATACGACCGCCATACTGGTCCCCTTTACGGGGCTCATACCGGTTTACTTGATTTTTACGGCGTCTTTTATCTGGGAAACCAAATAAAATCGACCGAATAAATGATTGGAGAGTGGATTTACCTGACTCATTTTTTCCATAGAATAATTGCAAATGATCATTAATATCAAAAGTCTGGTTAACCCATTTGCCATAGCCATATATTTCAAGACGCTTAATCTTCATACTTGTCCACCTCCCCACTTAAACCAAAGTTGCCAATAATATAGTTTCGTGCATGGACGATCATATCTGCTTTTAAGTCTGAATCCTGTGCAAGTTCATTTAAATAAGCCTTCACGGTAGGATGGTTGAAGAAATCGGCTAACAAATCCTGATAAGTATCAGGTGTCTGTACCCAAGCCATGGCTTGACTAAATGATTCTTTAAGCCGTTCATCATAATCAAAAATCGCTTCATCCCGTTTAGCTAAATAATTAATCTTAACAATAGCAGCAAAAGGTGCATTTAAATCATTGATGGTCGGTAAAAGATCTTCTAGTTGATGAGCTTCCAATTGCTTAACGAGGCCATCCTCCAAATTCTCTATATGATTTAAATCTACTGTTAATAGGTAAGATTGATTACTGGCTTGAGCTTGATCTTTAAAATTATGAATTGCTTGTTGAAGAGCATCAGTGACATGATTTAATTGCCAATCTGGTTGACATTCGATGGTAATTGCATCCCAAATAATATCAGCTAAGGAAATAAAGTCGCTTTGACTCGGTTGCCCCTGCTTTAATTCAATTAGATAAGCCCCTTTATCCCCAGCTTCATTCCGGTGGCGACCTTGGATGGTGCCAGCATATTGAATAATTGGTTCAGAATGTAATAATTGCTGTAGATGAATATGGCCTAAGGCCCAATAATCATACTGTTTTGCCAGTAAATCAGCCACTTTAAAAGGGGCATAGTGATCTTGACGCGGATTGCCAGCTGCAACCGCACCATGTAAAAGACCAATCGTAAAATCGGACTGGTCACTTTTTGTCGGGAATTCCTTTACTTTGTCTTGGTCAATCCAACGATTCCGATAAGAAAAACCTACAATATCGACGATTTCTCCTACTTTAGTCTTCAGCTGAATCCTTTCAACCTGATCACTGGTAAAAGCCTGAACTTTGTCAGGTAAGCTTAATGGGTACTTATCTGTTTTTAAATAGTCATGGTTACCATGACAAAAAACGAGAGGAATACCCGCCTTGGTTAAACGTTCAACTTGTTTAAGAAAGAAATGTTGAGCATAAATGGAGGGTTGATCGGCATTGTAGATATCACCCGCGATAAGGACAAAATCCAAATCTTCTTGAATAGCTCGGCCAATGGCCCGCTCAAAAGCACGGTAAGGAGCTTGGATGAGCTGACCTTGTAGCTCTTGTAATTGTTTAGAGATACCTACAAAAGGACTGTCCAAATGTAGGTCTGCTAAATGCATAAATCTCATGTTTTTCTCCTCCAATGCTTGATTGATGCTACAAAAAGAGACCAACTTTTCCGTATTAGACAAATACACAGAAGAGCTGGTCAAAAAGAAGCGGCAATCGTCAGCTATATTTAAGCCCGAAAGCAGCCACAGTCAGTTCTACTTATAGATATCACTCAATGGTTTCATAATAATATCGTTGATATCATTAATTGTTTGACTAACAGCTTGTTCACTTTGCATTAGTTTCATAATCAAGTCATTGGCAGAAACCTTTTGAGATAACTCTTGTAAGCCTGTCATATCTGCTTCACTCGGTTCTTGACCTTGCATTTGTTTTTCTTGCATTTGCTTAGTCATATCTCTAAATTCATTAAACAATTTGCTTGCTTCTTCATCTGCCTGAATAGCTTCTAAATCAGCCTTGAGTTCAAGGTAAGCAGGTAAAGCACGTAAGTCTCTCTCTAATTGATTCGCTGTATCATAAATATTATTTATTTCTGTCATTTTATTCCACCTCACTAACTATCATCTTAGCAGATTTCTAGCTTAAATTCTATGCTAGATCCTTGTTTTTCCTAAAATGGTAGTTGAATATTTTCAAAAAAACTTTGGACTTGGGACCAAGCAGATTGCCCCCATTCTTTGGCTTGATCGACATACTGGCTGCCTTCATTTCGCCACCAAGATTGGGCCTGGTCTAACCACTGACTAGTTGAATCTTGTAAAGAAATATCCGAAACATCATTGGTATCTACGGTCATTTGGGAAGCCGGGGAGACTGTAAAGGCGGTCTGCGGAGAAGCAGCCATTAAGTTAGTCGTCGCTTGGTTAAAGAAAGACCCCATACCCGAAGGCATTAAATCATCGAGGGACTGCCCCTCTTCCTCTTGGTCTAAACCAACCCAAGAAGCAATGACAAAATCAGGGGTATAACCAATCATCCATTTATCCCGGGTTTGCATATTGTCTTGTGATACTTCGGTAGACCCTGTCTTACCAGCTATTTGGCCATTGGAAGGACCGGCACCATAGGCAGTCCCATTAGCACCATAGGTTTCTAACATCATGGAGGTCATATCAGCCGCTACATTGGCAGTCATGGCCATATGTTTGCTTGGTTTCTCATTGGAATAAACAACTTTCCCATTCGCATCTTCAATCCGACGGATAAAGAACGAATCAGTCCGTACTCCCTTATTGGCAAAAGCCGCATAGGCTGAGGCCATTTCCTCCACGGTCACCCCTTTACTTAAGGCACCAAGGGCCATGGTCAAATTCTGGTCAGATTGAGGAATAGTCAAGCCAAATTGTTTTAATTTTTTGACAGATTGACCAATCCCTAAATGATCCAAAAGGTAAACAGCCGAAGTATTCTTACTTTGAGCTAATGCATAATACAAAGGTACTTGACCAGACGGGTCAGTTTGACGGTCATAGTTCTCAGGTGCATAGTTATCAGGACCATAAGCTTGCACCACGTCTGGTACTTGGGAATGAACATTATAGCCATTTTCTAAGGCTAAACTATAAATGGCTAGAGGTTTAATTGTTGAACCAGGTGCTCGTCTCATATCCGTAGCGCGGTTAAAACCGCGGTAGGTATATTGACCACGGCCACCATAGATAGCTGCCACGCCGCCAGTTTTCGGGGTGATCACCACGGAGGCACTCTGAACTAAGGCCTGGTCGCCTTGGTCTTGTGGAAACATCCAATCATTATCATATGCTTGATCCAAGGCTGATTGGTAAGCAACATTCATATTCGTATAAATCCGATAGCCTTTAGAAAATAAATCTGTCTCAGGAATATCTGCTTTAGCAATAGCTTCATCAATAACCGCATCAAAATAATAAGGATAGGCGTACTCATCGACCGCATAGTAATTATCCAGTAAGTTAATCGCTTGCCCTTGATAATAGCCTACTTCTTCTTGCGTCAGAAGATCTTGATCATCAAGAAGACCAAGGACGACGTTTCGCCGGTCCATCGCTGCTTCATAATCATCAATTGGATTGAATATGGATGGACCCTTAAGGATCCCGGTTAAAACAGCCGCTTCATCCCAATCCAGACTTGAGGCAGAGTGGCCGAAATATTTTTGGCTAGCATCTTCAACGCCCCACACTCCATTACCAAAATAAGCATGGTTGAGGTACATTTCCAGGATTTGATCCTTATCATAGACTTTCTCTATTTCCATAGCCAGAAACAATTCTTTTAATTTCCGCTGGAGGGTTTGGTCTTGGCTTAAGAAAGCATTCTTAGCCAATTGTTGGGTCAGGGTTGACCCTCCCCCTCCCGAAGTATTCCGGTTAATCAAGAGGCGGACAAAGGCCCGGCCAATCCCTAGAGTATCAAAACCATTATGCTCGTAAAAACGCCGGTCTTCCGTGGCAATTAAGGTCTCACGCATAGGTTGAGCAATTTGATCCAAGGTAATATAAGATCCTTTTTGACTATTTAATTTACCAGCTTCTGTATCGTCATCCGCATAAATAACAGTTTGAGCCTTTAACGCCTCTTGTAAGGTTGAAACATCCGTTGTCTTTGCCAAAAGCACCATATATGAGGAAAGAATAAGTGCTAGTAACATCCCCGCAAAAATAAGCACCTTCCAGCCCCGATAATAATGCCAAAGGGTCTTAAAAGACTGCCAAAAATTTGAATTAGTGAAAGCTTGCCGCCATTTGTGATTTGATTGCATGAGACTTGTGTCACCTTTCTCTAAGTTAATCTGAGTCTAAGTCAAACTTAGAAGCAATACATGGGCCTTAGGCCCGATTTAACTAGATTTAGCTAGATTGTTTATATTGTACCAGAAAAATATGATTTATTTATGACCAGAAATATCAAATTAATTAAGACTTGTGCATTGAGATGCGCAAATGCACACGATAGCTTTTTGTGCATTGTGACTTGTCATTGCACAGGATACCTTAATTTTGTGCATTGTAATTCGTCAATGCACACCGAACTAAAGTTTTAAGTCATAAAGAAAGTAAAAAAGAACTGTATCAAATATTACTTTTGATACAGTCCTACTATTAATAAATTAATTATTAGATTTTAATCTATTCAGCTACAGCAGCGCTTGCAACTGTTCCAGCTTGACGACCAAAGATAATGATATCCGCTACAGCGTTACCACCGATCCGGTTTTGACCATGGATACCACCAGTAAGTTCACCCGCTGCATATAAGTTAGCAATTGGTTGGCCTTCTTCGTTCAATACTTCAGTATTCGTATTAATCTTCAAACCACCCATAGTATGATGAATACCAGGTGCGATTTTGATAGCGAAAAATGGACCTGTTGCTAAACCTTCTTCCATACCAGTTTCACGACCAAACTCTTCATCCTTACCAGCTTCAACAGACTTGTTCCAAGCATCTAAGGTTGCAGTTAAGTTTTCAGCAGGCATATCCAATTCTTTAGCTAAATCTTCTAAGCTATCTGCTTCAACAACTAAACCTTTTTCTTCATAGGTCTTAATTTGTTTGGCACGTTCTTTAAGAGCTGAATCCCCTACAATATATGCATATTTTTCTGGTAAATCAATAATGGCTGCAGATACTTTATCCCGGGTTTCCATTTCATTGAAGAAACGGTTACCTTCTTGACTCACTAAGATAGCACCTTCACCACGAACCGCTTCAGAAATTAAGAATGAAGTGGTTTGTTCAACGGTTGGATGAATTTGGATTTGGTCCATATCAACAGTAGCAGCACCAATGGCTTGCGCCATCTTGATACCGTCACCTTGGGAACCTTCTTGGTTCGTTGTAACAAACCCTTCTAATTCAGGTTTGTTTTCTACTACCATATCCATATTCGCTCCGAAACCACCCGTTGTTAAAATAACTTTCTTAGCAGAAACTTCTTTTTCTTGACCTTCAATGTTCACTTTAACACCAGTTACGGCATTATTATCATCAACTAATAATTCTTTAACATCAGCGTTCACAAATGTAGGGATTTTGCGTTCAGTCACATTAGCGTATAAACCTTCAACTAGGTATTGACCGACAGCAGAACCATCTTCAGGACGGTGAGTCCGTTGAACTGACATACCACCAGTGGTCGTAATGTTATTTAAGGTGATTCCCATAGAATCTAACCAATCAATGGCATCAGCTGAATGATCAACCAAGAAATGAAGTAATTCTTGATCATTGGTTTCTTTACCACCCTTTAAAGTTTCTTCAAAGAATTTGTCATTTGAGTCTTCAATCCCTTGTTCTTTTTGGAACTTAGTTTCAGACGCATTCATACCAGCAGATGATTTGCTAGAGTTACCACCAACGATTGGCATTTTTTCTAAGATAGCAACATTGGCACCACCATCATGAGCAGCAATTGCAGCAGCCATACCGGCACCACCAGCACCTACAATAACAATATCATATGATTCGGCTAATTCAGCTGGATCGGTATATTCTTTTTGAGAGGCTCCTGAGACCGCATCTTCACTTTCAGATGTTGATTCTTCCGCAAAGACACTTAGACTAGGCACTAAAACAGCTAGTACCAACATCATTGAAATAAATAAATAAGAAATTTTCTTTTTCATTCTTATCCTCCTTCAATTTATGATTTATTTCTTTTACAGTTTACCAATAAAATACAAATTTCACAAGCTAAAATCGGTCCCACTTTTCTTAATTTTTTCACATTTTCTTCTAACTTTTAATCAAAGAATTCTTAAAAATAAAAAGGCCTGGATTTGCATCCAGACCTAATGGCAACCTAGTAAAATAGGGTTTAAATTTGTTCACAGCAAACTTAAACGACATCGTCATCCTGACTTTGGTTCGAAACCTTAGATGTTTGCCGCGCAAATGACCTTCCGGTCACTCGACTCATCGCATGTAGGTATCATAACAAGGAAAAGACAAAAAGACAAGTTAAATCTTTACTTAATAAAAAAGAAAGTCCATCCTGAATGTTGACCTGAACCCGTAAACACGGAATAATTTAATAATATCTTAAGATGATGTGAGAGACATCGTCGGATAAATGTTGAATTTTTAGAGCATATTGCACTGCACAATATGGCTTATAAGCATGGAAATACATGCTATAACCTTCAGCCCAGAACTTGATATTCCCTTGTCTCTGTGCCACATTTCCAAATAAGTTTGCCTTTGAGTTTCATTTAAAATGTGCATTGTAATTTCCTATATAATCAACATTATACATTAACTTATTTTGATTGATTGTAATGATCTTCTATCAAATCGTTTATAGTATATATACTGTTGTTGTTGTTTTCAATAAGAGTTTGTTGCCAATCGAGAAAATCCAGCTTATCCATAGCAAAACACAACAATGCACCACTGTCGTAAACAATGTGAGATCCGATAATTGATTGGTCGACTTTTCCTTGTTTCATTGTAGGAACAATTTCTGAAAATTTCACTTTATTTGTATTAGTAAAATACAAAATTCCCAAATCGTAGTCCACAGATTTAGCAGATTTTATACCTACATACTGAGCAGTACCTTCGATAGTTTCTTCGGCCAATTCAGCTTTTAATTTCTCTTTGTCGGTGTTTTCCTTACGCTTTTTCATTATCGACACATATTCTTTCAAATGCGAATCCAATAAATCTTTATCGCTTGTTTCCTTCTCAACTTCGTCTTTGATTTTGTCTAGTATTTTATATTCTTCATCTAATAGAGCGATTTCTGAATCGGAATACGACATTCCTCTAAAAGTTAAGTCAGTCCAATTTTGTTGCATATAATAATGAAATGCTTCGTGTGACAAAAAAGGAACAAATCTTTTGGAATTGAATTTAGGGGCAAGAGAATCCTCATCTGTTTTTACATAAACAATGTTTTTTTCCCCTAAAATATTGTACACTTTATCTTTTGTATTAAAATTACCCATTATATATTGAATTCTTTTTGGATAGTTTTTTGATACACGATACACTTATATTTTGTAAGAATCAGGTAATTTGATTCTTGTTGCAAACAAACTTCTGATTTCTTTTTGTGGATTGATTATGAACAAGTCGCCCATAAAATTTTTATCAAGCACAACAATAGTTTTTTTGTTTAAATCATAATTATTCCAAAGATTAGGATTATTCGCGTAAAATTTATCGTATTCTGATAAAATTTGTTTATTATTTTCACTCAAACTAGAATAATCAGTCTTGAAAAGTTTGTTAAAACCTATCGGAAAAATAATCAGCAAGACAATTATTAATAAAATTATTTTTAATTTTTTCATAAATTCCTCGTTTCTCAATAATATTCATAATATACAATAATGTTTTATCATTATACCATAGATTCATTTACAAGGTTGAAGTGCTCTACAGTCTCTCTAAGCGTAGTTTTATTGATTTGCCTATATTGTATTACAGATAGCTTGAATTCACTAGTGTTATTATTATTTTTTAACTTTTTAGATAAGTTATCAAAGCCTTTAGATTTGTATTTATTTATCCAGTTTCTCAATGTTGCGTCTGGAATACCATATTTTTCAGCTACTTTTTCTCGGCCACCACTTTCTCCTGATAAATATTCTAGTACTAATTTTATTTTAAATTCTTTTGTGTATTTTGGCATACAAAAACCCCTCTATTCGTATTCCGGATTTTGGGGTTCAGGTCATGTTGGACTTTCTTTTTTTATCATTACTATTAATTTATTTATAACCTATTTATTCGCCATTACTTCTAAACGGTACCTATTTACTACGGTTTCAGTTAATATCGCACAGTGCCTAAACGTTGATTTAAAGCCATTTTATAAAACTACTAATCCATACTAATTTCAATAAGTTCACAAATTTTGCCCCCTTTTTTTCCTTCTAAAGAAGGAACGAGTAAGGCAAATTTTTTAATAGTTCTAAGCAAAAATATCTTTTGCATAGTCATATAAAACCTTAGCAGTTTCTAATGTTAGGTTAGTCAGTTTTCGTTCTCCCCGTCTGATAGAATTTATAGCGTTCCCACTAATGCCTGTATCTTTTGTAATTTGGTAAGCACTGATATCACTATCAATCAATCTTTGAATCATCTCAATGATTTCATCCATTACTTATCATCATCCTTTCTACTTAAATAAAGAACAAAGAAAAAGCAAAGCATTACAAATAAAAATTCTTTTGTCATTTTCATAAATGATAGATATAATATGGTTAGGTAGGGAGCCTAGGCTCCCTACCTAACCTAAAAGCGATTACCGATGACTTGATTTGCGTCTCCGTCTTGGTGTCGCTTTTTCTTTTTGTTTTAGAACTTCAATCAACTTCGCTATCGCTCCGATTAAAGCTCCAATTCCTCCTGCTAAAACGCCTATTGCGTTTAGCAAGTCCTTATCTATCATTTTCTCATCTCCTTACATTGTATTGTCCTCCAATGTAAGGTAATTTCCGTTCTTTTAGGCCTGCGGATAAAGACCAAAATAAAAAGGCTACTTGCTAAGCAAATAACCTTGTATTTTATATTCAGATAGTAGTCTATTCCTACCCGTCAAGATAATTGGATCACCGAGCCTTTCTATCAGTTTTCGTTGGTTTCAAGTCAGACTCACCCCCTTTAATTTTGGGTATAAAAATACCACTCACCCATTTGGGAAGTGGCTACATTCCTGGAATCCATTCTTTTATAGATACCAATGTTTTATCAACTTTTTTTCATTTGATTATTTTCTTTTAAAAATTCCACTCCAGCAATTGTTATTCTTATATCTTCAAAATTATCTAATTGTATAGAGCCATCCATATAGGAACGAACATGACCTCCCTTTAGGTACCCTTCTTCAAATAATTCTTTATAGATATCCATTAAATAAGTTTGATTAACTTGTAATTTATATGCATTAATGTTCTCTTCTTTAATCTCTTTTCCGTTTTTCTTTTGGTTATAGAAATAACTAAGCACTTTAAATATTACAACAAAATAATCGTTGTTAGCCATTGTCAATCAACTCAATTCTTTTTATTTTTGAAACATAGACAGGTCGTCCAATATAAGGGTCTCCATCAACATCCAAAACAAATGCATCTTCAACATCATTATCTTCAACAGGGTCTAGCGATAGTAGCTCACCAGTCGTGACTGAATCATCCAATAGTGTTATTTTCACTTTTTTATACTGAAAGCTACCATAATCATAAATGCTAATCATTTTTTCGCTCCTTTTCTGGGACTGCATGGAACCCATTTTTTCCTTGATGCAATTTTGATCTCCAAGAATCGTTTGCCATGGGGCAGGCCTCCTATAAGAATTCCACTCGCTCAACTCTATCTTCAGTAATCAATCGACCTACTGTCGTATCGCCATCCACATCCAAGATAAATCCGTCACCTTCATCATTGTCTTCAATTGGGTCAAATCCCAGGAAAACCCCAGTTTCTATACTTCCATCACGCATATAGAGTTTTATAATTTTTTCTCTATTATCCCATGTATCAAAGTTTGCAGCTTTTACCATTACATTCACCTCTTTTTAGCATTTGGCACACCATGTATCCCACCTTTGCTTTGATGCATTTTTATTTGATTAGAATTAATATTTTGCCCACTTTGATTGATTGATTCTCCTGCTTTCATTTTCTGATAAAAATAATTTAGTAGCTTAAATACAACCACAAAATAATCATCTTTCTCCATGGGTCACGCCTCCTATAAGAATTCCACTCGCTCAACTCTATCTTCAGTAATCAATCGACCTACTGTCGTATCGCCATCAACATCCAAGATAAATCCGTCACCTTCATCATTGTCTTCAATTGGGTCAAATCCTAGGAAAATACCTTTATCAACAGTTCCGTCTTTTAAATACAGTTTAATTTTTCTATGTCTGTTATCTAAAGAATCATAATGAATAGCCTTTACCATTTTTCTACCTCATTTTCCTATTAGGAACTCCATGAATTCCATCTTTACCTTGATGAATCTTAATTTGATCAGAGCTAACTGGAGTGATTTTATTTATCATGTCAATTCCATAAATTTTTTTAGTATCGATAAATTGGTAATGCTGATATATCTTCTTCATATCCATATTTTTCAGCATATAATTATAGAGTTTTCTTTCAGTTATATCTTTAAAATAACTTTGTCCATTATTCCTGTTGTTATACTCTTCAGTACCATAAATATGTTCTTTTTGCTTAAACTCTTTTAATTTTAACCGATTACCAAGCTCTTCATTATTCAACATAACCTCTTTAATTCTATTTAGATCATGTGAAGTTAAATCCTTAAACTGCTTTTCAGTGATTTTATCAGTCAACTTATCGTTAAAGCTATTATACCGCTTTTTGAAATCCGCTTCCATCCACTTTCTGGTACTTGCAATCGATTCATTATCTTTGAATAACTTCTCCCGTTCCTTCAAACGAACCAAGAAATCGTTTTTATTAAGATGGTCTTTCATGGCCATTTCTAAAGTTTTACCTTTTAGCTTATATTTATCGATTAACTCTCGGTCACCTAACTCTTTAGCCACATGCAACCGCTCTTTATTCTGACTAATTTGACGTTCTAAGGCCCGTTGCTTCTTCTATAACAGACACGTTAAAAACACACCAGAGACCGAGTATTTGCTAACTAAAATGACACTAGTTGACTTCCAACGTTTAGTTGACGGAGTTCAAATTGATAAAGGTCTCACTAAACTAACAAAAATAAATTTTAAAGCTTTCCTTAATAGTGTTCTTGATTATGTTGATTACACCTATCATAACCAAAATAATATCCGTCTTGATAAAATTAAGCTAAAGCAAGGTAAACCATCTGATAGAATTAAATACCTTGAACCGGAAGAAATACAGCCATTCTTAAACTCAATCTATGCTAATCTGAATGAAACCTATGCCATGGCTTTGGAAGTGCAGTTGTTGACCGGAATGCGTATCGGCGAGGTAATAGCTCTCACGGAATTAGATTGGTTGATAAATGATACTGGTCCAAACCAAATTCGCACCAATAAATCGATTGAACGAAGGACAAATCGTGTATCGGTGGTAAAGAATAAATTCTTTAATCGGACAATTGAAAGTTCCGACCGCATCGATGACATATTCCGCCAACGGATTCAAACAAATCATTTATTGTTTGGTGACGATGCTAGTTTCATCTTTACTAGTAAATTAAACGGACCAATCACCTATACATACTTAGCTAGTACACTCCCTGACATTAATCCGCATTATTCAACCCACATGTTGCGCCACACCCATATATCACTCCTGGCACAGAATGGAGTCAGTTTAAAGTACACCATGAATCGTGTGGGTCATTCAGACCCTAAAACAACTCTAAAAATATACACCCACGTTTCAGATACGTTAAAACAAAAAGAAGCAGAAAAGTTAAACAACTTGTTTTAAGTTGCCTCTTTTCTGCCCCTTATTTAATTAAATGATTTGCTAACCCCTTGAAGTCATTGACTTAATAAGGTTTATTTATTCGCCATTACTTCTAAACGGTACCCATCTGGATCAGTGATAAAGAAGTAAGAATTACTTGAACCGGATAATGATTTTAATTCAGTGGTCTTGTATTCAGATGCTTTGGCTTTTTCATAGACCGCTTCTAAATCATCCACACCTAAAGCCAAGTGAGAGAAACCATTTCCAATTTCGTATGGATCCGCATCATAATTATAAGTCAATTCAATTTCAAAAGGACTACCTGGTACCACTAAATAAACTAAAGTGAACTTATCTTCTGGATAATCTTTTTCCCGTGAAATTTCGAAATCAAATAAATCCATATAAAACTTCTTACTTGCTTCTAAGTCATGGACGCGAATACATGCATGTAATAATGTTTGTGCCATAAATAATTCCTCCCAATTTTATCTTACCCTTATTATAACAAAGACCTGAGTACCTGGCACTTGATATGCTTATTATGAAAAAATTACATATCTAATTTTTCAAAAGCATAAGGAACTAATCCACTTACTGAGGTTTCATGGATACTTTGGTCATGTCGGGTTAAATAGACGGGTGTATCAGGTTCACAGAATTCTACCATGACTTGACGGCAAATGGCACAAGGTGGTAAATAATCCTCTGTTTCCCCCGCAACTGCAATAGCTTTGATATCGCCCTTTTTATAACCCTGGGAAATAGCCGTAAAGATGGCAGATCGTTCTGCACAATTAGTCGCTCCGAAAGAAACATTTTCTACATTAACCCCAGTAATGACTTTACCATCCTTCATTAAAAGACTGGCTCCTACTGGAAAATGCGAATAAGGGACATAGGCATTCTTTAAGACGTCACGTGCATCATTCATGAGTGCCTCTACAGAATGTTCATTAATCTCGTGATGTTGACACATGAGTGTCACCTCCAAAATAAGCATTTAATTCATCAATAGTAAACAAGAAATCAGTTTCAGATACTTGGAGTGCTGGCACCCCGACTTGGCCTAAGTTCTTACGAGCTTGGAAGGCAGCCTCATGGTCGCGATGGTTTAAGAAAGATTTTAAATTTGGAATTGATTCATTAATATTGAAGGCTTGATAATCTACTTGTAGCTCTTTTAATTTTTCTACAAATGCCGGTGTATCTGGACACACATCTGAATAATAAAGTTGAAAGGCCATACAATCGCTCCTTTATCTATTTTGTGAGTAAGTTTAATATACCATAATATTGATACTAAGTGGATAATTTTTGAAGTCATCACTTATTCATACCCTTTTAAGTATATTTTAGTTTCGCTAGCTATACTACTTTCATCAACTAAGAAATTGGTGAATTACTTATGAAAAAAATACAACTTAAACAAGTGTCAAAATATATCGTCTATACTAGCTTAGCCCTTAACCTAAGTCTAATCCCCGTCCTCATTGAATTCTCGCCTGTCTCTGTGACTGTCCAAGAAAGTCAGAAACAAAGCACCAGTGAGTCAGATATTCAAACAGCCTTAAGCAAAGTCGATATGTCCCAATGGCTCTACAATAGTGATGACGATGTCTATTATCAAATTGGATTAAACTATGTGGAAAACCCCAGTGCGGATAACCAACAAACTTTCAGTCCTCCCATTTTGATGCAACCATGGCCGGGCTCTTAAAAGGAACCGACACAGTTTGGGGCTAGGTCACCCCCAAGCCGAACGGACTGGGACCGCTAGTGATATTTTTATTCAATGGATCAAAGACTCCCCCAAAAATGAATAAAAAGTTATAAAATCCAACCTAAGGCCCACTACACTTTAATTAAATAGGCGTATACTCTTTCTAACTTACGTTTGTCAACAAGCGAATTCTTTGCTTATCATATTGATTTTACTTAAGCTAGAAATAACTTTGATTATATTAATTTTTAGAAAAATCTCATTACCGTATTTTTAGGAGGTCTCTATGGCTGAAATTAATCTTAACCAATCCCAAGAATCCTGGTGGTTCCGGGTCGTCAAGGGCATGTTTGTCGGTTCTGGCTTTATCATCCCTGGTGTATCAGGTGGAGCCCTTGCTGCTATCTTCGGAATTTACGAACGATTAATCCATTTTTTAGCGGATATCCGCAAAAATTTCAAAAAAAATATTCGCTTCTTTCTTCCAGTTGCTATAGGCGCCCTCCTCAGTATTGTGATCTTGTCTTGGGGTGTGTCCTTCCTCCTAGGAAACTATGAAACAATTATCCTCTGGTTCTTTATTGGGGCCATTCTGGGCACAGCCCCCGCTCTCTGGGAGGAAGCTGGAAAAGAAGGCCGGAATAAATCCGATGTCCTCTTAATGGTTGCAGCCTTTATTGGCGGACTTGCTATCATTGGTCTATCCACCCAACAAATTCAAGGAGCTGTCCCAGCCAATTTTCTCACTTGGACCCTTTGTGGTTTTCTTATTTCCCTAGGCACCCTTATTCCCGGACTCAGCCCGTCCAACTTTATCGTGATAATGGGGCTCTACCAAGCCATGGCTGATGGCTTTAAAACGCTTAATCTCAGTGTAGTCCTCCCAATTCTCTTAGGTATGATTCTGACCCTAGCCCTCTTATCCAAAGTCATCAAGGCCATTTTCGTGAAACACTATACCAAATTCTTCCACTTTGTGGTTGGAATTGTTGCTGCCTCTACCCTCTTAATTGTTCCTACCAACTATTCTGGTTTCGGTTGGCTTCAATATGGTCTTTGCCTTTTAATGCTCATTCTAGGAATTGGAATAGGTGCTTGGATGGCTAAATTAGAAGCAAAATATAAATAATTTTTTGTTGATTCTCATCTTAAAATAATGGATCTCACTTTAAAAATTTCTTGACATTTTATACAATTAGCATAAGATATAAAACAGATTTCAATAAAGGAGGTCCTTTAAATGCTCCATTGGTTAGGTACCATCATCGCCATTATAATGTTAGTTTATGGTGGCTATTTAATAATATTCCCCAAACATGGCTGGAACCATTTTGAAGGAAAAAGTTTCAAAGGACGGGAAGCCAAACGTCCAGAGCTTGCTTCAACTATCTTTACCGGTATTGGCTTTATCATAGTGGCTTTAGTTATTCTTTTCAAAATTCATTTCTAATTTTAACTATTTAAAAAGCATGGGCTTGGCAAAATCCAAGTCCATGCTTTTTTATTTTTTCTAAGCCTATGGCAAGGGTCTACCCCCAGCTCGATAGATTTCATACCAGTCTTGCCGGCTTAAGTCTACATTTAGTCCCTCAGCATTATGTCTAATTCGTTCGGGTGTCATGGTTCCTACAATCGGTTGCATCTTGGCAGGATGACGAAGAATCCAAGCCATAACCATCCCTTCAAATGAAACTTGGTATTGGTCTGCTTTTTCCTGGATTTCCTTGGTCAATTCTTGGTAATCAGGATGTTTCATAAAGAGTCCTTGTTCTAAATCAACCTGGAAAGGAGACCAGGGTTGAATAGTAATTTGATGAAGCCGACAATATTCTAAAATATCTGCGGTCCGGTTGCTTCCAAAGTCATTTGGCATATTAAAATTGAAGCCCGCATCGAGCATCAAGGTATGGGCTGGTCCAAATTGTAATTGATTAAAAACTAGGGGAATCTCAGTCGCTGCTTGTAATAATTTCATTTGGCCCACACTTTGGTTGGACACCCCAAAATAACGAACTTTACCCGAATCCTTTAAAGTTTGGAAGGCTTCAGCAACTTCCTCCGGTTCCATCAAGCTATCGGGGCGGTGCAATAATAAGGCGTCTAAATAGTCTGTCTCAAGACGTCTAAGGATACCATCGACCGATTTAAGAATATGGTCTTTAGAAAAATCAAACATGCCTTCTTTAGGCCGGATGCCAACTTTAGATTGGAGATAAATTTGGTCTCGGTCACAATCAATTTGTTTAAAGGCTTGAGCAAAACGTTCTTCTGATTGGCCCCTGCCGTATATATCAGCATGGTCAAAGTAATTAATACCTACCGCTAATGCGGCTTCAATCACTGCCTGAGCTTCCGCTACCGATTTACCTGCCATCCGCATACAACCTAAGGCTAAGCGTGACGTTTGAATATCTGTTCCTGGATAATGATAGTTTTCCATAATACCCTTCTTTCTATACTAAAAAATAGTGTACACCCTTTATTTTAAGAGTCTACACTATTTTTTACAAGAATTTATAGAGCGTTTGCGCTAAGTCAAGTTTACTTGACCATAGCTAAGGCACCCATTGGATCCCAAGGTTCTAATTCAATCACATCTCCATTGAGAGCTTTTAGATAGTCTGGACTGACAAATTCACTTGGTACCGCGATTTGATAAGTGAATTCATCCATCCAAGCATCGGACATAGAGAAGATACCTTTGTCTCCGACTTTTTCACCCCAAGAATTTTCAACTTTCCAGTTAATCGCATTGCCATCGGCATCAAGATCGACTCCGACTAATACCATGGCGTGAGTTAATAGCGATTGACCATAGTCTAAGCGACCAGCCTTGTCTAAGTGATCATAGCCACCAATCACTTGGTCATAATTATAGATATCTAAGTCCATAATTCCTTTTTGACGTTCCGATAATTTACCCACATCACAACCAAACCAAACTGGATGTCCAGCTTGAATTGCTTTAATGGCAGCACCTTTTAATTCTTCCATTGGCACATTGATATAACGAATTTCCTTGGCTTCTTTAATTGTTCCTAGGAATTTCACAGTATAAGCCTTACCAAAAGGCTTATCTGAAGTTGGAGCATTAATTAGAGAAATGCGGTCATCTAAGTCCCAAGCCACATACTCTTTAAAGAAATCTTGAGGGGTAATGTTTTCAATCCGGTGGAAGTTTTTGTCCTTGTCACGGAACTCATATGTAAATGTTTCTGGTACTTGGCCTAGAGCCTTAACTAAGACATTATAGACATAAGCTAACATATCTTCTTTAAGAGCTTCAAGGTCTGCTTTACTTTGACCTGCTTGGTGGGCGTCACGAAGGGTCTTAGCGAATTCGCGGAGTTTACCCGTTAAAAGAGAAACTAAAACGTTGGTATTTGAAGAATGGAAGGTTTCTGGCATCACTGCTTTTGGTACCGCACCATATTTCTTTAAGATACCCGCAAACATATCCCATTGGCCACCATCTTGTAATGGCGCCATTAATAAATGTTGGACTAAACGACCTGATAGAGATTCATCTACAGTTTCAATAATTGAATCTAAGAAATAATTGGCTTTTTCAAGCTTATCCCAGAACAAGGTATAGTTTTGTGAAAATTCAAAAGTTTCTAGATTTAATTTAGCCATGGTATCTACCCGGGCAGTATTTAAAGCCGCAAACATCCAGCAACGACCAGACGATTTTTGGTTGGTAATTTTGCCTCGTTCGGTTTCGTCAGAAAATACAAATGAATGTTTCTTAATCGTTTCGTTATTTAAAGCCGCATCATTAATTCCCACCTTTGCCACAGCCCCAGCTAGGGCAGTATTGACAGGGTCAGCTTGGTATTGTTTAGCTAACTTTTCAAGGAGTACTTTATCGATTGTCATAGAATCTTCCTCTCATAGTTTTTTTATATACCCCCTATCATACTCCTTTAAAGAAAAAGTACAAGGGTTTTTAAGAAAAAAATTAGGCTAGCCTTAATTTGATAAAAAGAAATAAGAGACTAATACTAAATACAAACACAGTACTATTAAAATAGCAAGCAAAATTGTTGCGATGAGCCGCCGGCCCCTGGTCTTAAACTGATCATAAAAAAGATCTAATACGGAAAGAACCGCAGTTTCAAATAGGATTAAAATGGGTAAACTGACTAACCATATCGCTAAATTCGGATAAAGAAAGTAAAATACTAAGCCAAGGCTGACCCAAACTAATATGGATAAGAATAAATTGGTAAATATCGTGCGCATATATTTCCTTTCAGGATTCTATTTTTCTTAACGCTATATTAAAACAAAAAAACCATCAAATCTATGACGAAATGATGGTTTTATAAGCAATTGAATAATTTAGGCCTATTCGACGGTCACACTCTTGGCCAAGTTCCGTGGCTTATCCACATCCAAGCCGCGACCCAAAGCGGTATAGTAGGCAATTAATTGAGTGACTACAACAGTTGCTAATGGAGATAATTCAGCTTGAATAGACGGTACCACAAATTGATCTCCTTCTTTAGCTAAGTCTTGGGTGGCAATGACCATAGCATTAGCGCCCCGCGCCTTAACCTCTTCTACATTTCCCCGGGTATGGCTTGCCGTTGTAGGATCAGACACAACGGCAATGACCGGCGTTCCTGATTCCACCAAGGCAATGGTACCATGTTTCAATTCACCGGAAGCAAAGGCTTCGGTTTGCACATAAGAAATTTCTTTCAATTTGAGGGCGGCTTCCATGCTGACATAGTAGTCTAGATGACGGCCAATATAGAAGGCATTGCGGGTTGCCATTAAGTTGGCATCAACCCAAGCTTTAATGGTGTCCTTTTCTGACAAAATACTTTCCATAGCGGTCGCAATGATCGATAACTCATGGCCCATATCAAAACCATAGTCATGATTAGATAGGACATCCGCTAAAATTGCCATAACCGTAATTTGAGCAGTATAGGCTTTGGTTGAAGCCACGGCAATTTCAGGTCCAGCATGCAATAATAAGGTGTAGCCTGCTTCCCGAGATAAGGTTGACCCCTTCACATTAGTAATTGTTAAGGATGGATAACCTTTTTCATTCACTTTGACTAAGGCTTGACGACTGTCTGCTGTTTCGCCCGATTGGGTCAAGAAGATAAAGAAGGGTTTGTCACCTAATAAAGGTTGATGATAAGCAAATTCTGAAGCCGTATGAACCATGGTAGGTATACCAACCATGCTTTCAAATAAGGTCTTACCAACCCAGCCGGCATGGGCAGAGGTTCCACAAGCTACAATATGAAGGTTGCTAGCTTGCTGCATAGCTGTGATTAAGTCTGCCGGCACTTCAAATTGACCTTGATCATTTTTATAGGTTTGAATCAAGCGGCGTATCACTGCCGGTTGTTCATCGATCTCTTTAATCATATAGTAAGGATAAGCACCCTTATCCAAATCATTGGCATCAATTTCAGCTTTAAACGGTGCCCGGTCCACTTGCTTACCATCTTGGTCTTCAATAATCACCTTGTCTTGGGTTACAATCACCACTTCTTTATCTTTAATTTCAAGATAATCATGAGTTAATTGGATGGTAGCCATAGCATCTGAAGCAACCACATTAAAATCTTGCCCCAAACCAACTAACATTGGGCTCTTATTCTTAGCCGTATATAAGGTTTCAGGATCTGCTTCATCAATTAAAACAAACGCATAAGAACCTTCAATCCGTTTTAAAGCTTTATGGAAGGCTTCTATGGTTGATAAACCTTCTTGAGCATATTTAGCAATTAAAGCCACCACAACTTCGGTGTCGGTTTGAGTTTTGAATTGAACCCCAGCTAGATCTTCTTCTTTAATTTCTTTAAAGTTTTCAATCACACCATTATGAACCAAAGCATAGCGGTTATCTTGGGAAAGATGGGGATGAGCATTCGTTACATTCGCTTCCCCATGAGTTGCCCAACGCGTATGGCCGATGCCTACTTTAGCAGGTTTATCAAAATCAACGGCTTCGCGTAATTCCTTAATCCGACCAGCTTGTTTGACTAAATAACCATCATTTGGATCATTTAATACAAAAATTCCAGCTGAATCATAGCCACGGTATTCTAACTTTTGTAAGCCTTCGACTAGGGTTTCTTGGACACTACCTTGACCAATAAATCCGACAATTCCACACATAATTTAGTTCCTCTTTTCACGATAATAGTTTATCGCTTCTAGGTGCTTAAACGAGTCTCTGTTATAAGCTCACACTTACTTTTTTCACTCATCCTAAGGATCGCACAACCCTGAGCCATCCGCCGAATCTTTCGATAAGCTCAATCCTCGTCACCTTTTTATTATCAAAGGCCTGGCGCTATCCCAATTTTTATACTCCTTTATAAAATTTTCTAAAAGCTTATATATTTTATTATAATTTAATAGGCTTGTCAAAAAGACAGGTAATGGCAAAAAGGATATACAAGTAACTTTTCTCATTAAAGAGAGACTTGTTTATTTGACATAATTAAGGCAAGATAAGGACAGTAAAATTCAGAAAGAAGGTAGCTTAATGTTAGCAATCTTAATTAATTTAGTTTTAAGTATCGGAGCCTATCTTAATCGGAAATTAACCGGTTTGGGTGCCATAACGGCTTCGATTGTGGGCTATCTTTATGTTCTTTTTGGGGGTTGGCCCGCTTGGTTTCTTCTTATTTTCTTTTTTGGAGCTTCCATCATAATTAGCTTAATAAAGAAAACCCTAGCCTTAAATCACGATGATAATAGCCTGACCCAAACTGAAGTCAGTAAGGGCCGGTCTGCCAAACAAGTCTTAGCTAATTCTATCCTAGGTTTAGGCTGTTTAGCTGGTTATTATTATCAAGGCAACCCACTCTGGTGGGTCTTAATGGCCGCTTCGATTGCTAATTCTTCAGCAGATACTTGGGCCTCAGAAATTGGAATTATAAGTTCTAAGTCGCCATTATACCTAGTCGGTGGCCAAGAAGTGGCTCCCGGTTTATCAGGAGGTGTTTCGATCCTTGGTAACCTGGCAAGTTTAGGTGGAGCCTTTTATATTGCTAGCTTAGCTGGTCTTTTAACCAATTTCGGCATTTCTTTTTCAGCCTTTCTTTTAATTTTTCTATCAGGCTGCCTTTGTTCTATCATTGACTCTCTAATGGGACAATTCTTACAAGCAATTTACCAGGATGACCAGACTCAAGTCCTCTATGAAAGTCCCGGGCCTGACCGCCACTTAATCCGAGGCTATCCTTGGATGACTAATAACTTGGTCAATCTATTATCAAATTTATTAGTACTAGGGCTGGACTTCTTACTCATGTTTACTTTTTTTAACTAGAAAAGTAACATTTCCCAACTAAAGAAATTTCTCTTTAATTCTTTAGGATATAACTTGATTTTTAAAAATTACTTGCCGTATAATTATGGCTTGAATGATGTTTATTGGCAGACATTTTAGGAGGTAAATTCGATGAAAAAAGGTTTCGACAGTGAAAAATATCTAGAGTTACAAAGTCGTTATATTCTTGAACGCGTCAACCAATTTGATAAATTATACCTTGAATTCGGAGGCAAACTCATTGGTGACTTCCACGCCATGCGGGTGCTACCTGGTTTTGACCCCGATGGCAAAGTTAAATTACTTTATAAACTAAAAGAACAAGCCGAAATCATTATCTGTGTCTATGCAGGTGACATCGAACAAAACAAGGTTCGGGGAGATTTCGGCATTACTTATGACCGGGATGTCCTTCGTTTAATCGATGATCTCCGTCATTGGGACCTACAAATTAATTCTGTCTTAATTACCCGGTTTACAGGTCAACCCTCAGCGGTCCAGTTTAAAAATAAACTTGAACGCCGTGGACTTAAGGTCTATACCCATGGCCATACCGAAGGCTATCCAATGGACGTAGATACGATTGTCTCAGAACAAGGGTACGGGCAAAACACCTACATCGAAACAACTAAACCACTGGTGGTGGTCACAGCACCAGGGGCTAATTCTGGTAAACTAGCAACCTGCCTCAGCCAACTTTATCATGAAACTAAATTAGGCCGTCGTGCCGGCTACGCCAAATTTGAAACCTTCCCCGTTTGGAATTTACCTTTGAAGCATCCCGTCAATGTGGCCTATGAATCAGCAACCGCTGACTTAGAAGATGTTAATATGATTGACCCCTTCCATTTGGAAACCTATGGTAAATACACCGTCAACTATAACCGTGACATCGAGGCTTTCCCACTCCTTAAACGAATTTTGACAAAGATTAATCAAGACCAAGCCACTTCTTACCAATCCCCAACTGATATGGGTGTCAACCAAGTTGGCTTTGCCATCACTGATGATGCAGTGGTCCAAGAAGCAGCTAAGCAAGAAATTATTCGCCGTTATTATACCCTTCAAGCTGACTACAAACGAGGCATTGGTAGCTTAGAAGCGACACAACGGGGCAAATATATCATGGATGAAATGGGATTGTCAGGTAAAAACCGACCGTGTGTAGCTGCAGCCCTGGCCAAATCTGAGCAAGAAAATTTACCTGTTGTTGCGATTGAATTAGCCGATGGTAGACTTATCACTGGTAAGCAAAGCAAGGTGATGACAGCTGCGGCTGCCTGTCTTTTGAATGCTACCAAACTATTAGCCAATATTTCAGATAAAATGCATCTATTACCCCCTATCATCTTAGAAACCATTGACAAACTCAATCAAGATGTCTTAAACCACCGCCATCAATCCTTAGATTGTAAGGAAATTCTAATTGCCCTAAGTATCTCAGCCGTCACAAATCCTTCAGCTGATGCTGCCTGTCAACAACTTAACCACCTCCGTAATCTACAAGCCCATTCAACCGTGATTTTATCGCATTCAGACGAAGAAACCTTCCGCTCTCTCGGTATTATGGTTACCTCTGAAGCCGAATTCCAATCCCAAAACCTTTATTATGGATCCTAATTCAAAATTAACATCAAAAAACCATCAACGATTTGAATTACATCGTTGATGGTTTTCTTTACTTGATTATATTTTACTTGAATCGCGTTACTAAACCTTTAAAGCCATGTCTTACCCGCAAGGCTGGTAGGGAAATATTTAATTTAAAAATCTGGTTGGTAGCCCAGATAAAGAAGAAAAAGACTAAAATTGGAATCACACAGGTTGAGACAATCAAGACCGCCACTGAATCAACCATGTTACCAAGTGCATCCTCAAATTGTTTTAATAAATCGGTCGATGCACTTGTAATTTTTTCAAAAATATTTTTATCTTCATTAGCTTGAGCCTGGTTAGTGGCAGACTGTGCTGAGTCGATACTTTGTTGAATCGTGGTATCATAAGAAGCCTCAATTTGATCAGTCAAATAAATTGATCCTGGAATAATTGCAAAGACTAAGCCGGCCATGATTAAGACTTTAAGGGCCACTTGTTTAACCGATTCACGGTTGATAAATTGACTCACACCTAAAAGCGTCAAAGCAATTGGCATCAGCCACCTAAAAGCTAAATTACCCGTAATCGACAAGAGATACTTTTGCACCCAAATCCCACCAAAAACAATCAATAAGTAGTCGGCAATATCCGCAATATTCTCAGCTAAAGGACCGCCCACATCTCCAGGTAACAAAGTGATTGCTGTTGACGTTGTACCTGACAAAGCGGTTAGGGTCAAGACAGTATCCTTTTTCTCATCCAAAGCCGTTACAGCCGTTTGGTTAATTTCATTTACCTTTTCTGACTGGGACACCACTGCAAAAGAAAACCATGCCAGTCCTAAACAAATAGCTAAAATAATAAACTTTTTATATTTTTCAATTATTTCCATTCTTTTCCTCCCTTAATACATACAATAATGGACATTAATATCTTAACAAAATAAGGACTACTTGAACTCCGCCTCAAGTCTGACCCAGTCAATTACCTATAATCAAGCTTACTTTATCAAGTAAATAAATACTTCTCATGAAAATTTTATGAAAATTCGGCGATTTCTAATTGGTCATCGGTTGTAAGGGTATCCAAAGAAACGTATAATAAGAGTGACTTGTAAATAAAGGAGGCTCATTCATGAGTAAATTATTGAAAGATTATCTCGCAAAATCCCTGCAAGATAAAAAAGACCGTGGTCTTTATAACGAAATCCAAATCCTAGACGGAGCCAATGGTCCCATGATTCAAATTGAAGGTCAGGAATTAGTGAACCTGTCTTCTAACAACTATTTAGGCCTAGCAACCGATGACCGGCTTATCAAAGCCAGTCAAACTGCTGCGGACCAATACGGCGTGGGCGCGGGTGCAGTCCGGACCATCAACGGGACTCAACGGATCCACCAAGAACTTGAAGAAGCGATTGCCAAGTTCAAAGGTACTGAAGCAGCGATTGCCTTCCAATCTGGTTTCAACTGTAATATGGGTGCCATCTCAGCCGTGATGGACAAAAACGATGCCATCCTTTCAGACGAATTAAACCATGCTTCTATTATTGATGGTTGCCGCTTATCTGGCGCTAAGATTATCCGGATAAAACACTCTGATATGGCTGACCTCAGAGCCAAGGCTAAAGAAGCTAGTGAATCTGGCCTTTATAATAAAATCATGTACATCACCGATGGTGTCTTTTCCATGGATGGCGACGTAGCCAAACTCCCTGAAATCGTGGAAATTGCCAAAGAATTCGACTTAATTACCTATGTGGATGATGCTCATGGGTCTGGCGTTATGGGTCAAGGGGCTGGAACGGTTAAACACTTCGGTTTGGCTAAAGAAATTGACTTCCAAATCGGAACCTTATCAAAAGCCATTGGCGTGGTCGGTGGTTATGTGGCTGGTTCCAAAGACTTGATTGACTGGCTCAAAGTTGCGGCCCGTCCTTTCTTATTTTCTACTTCTTTAACCCCTTCCGATGCGGCTGCCGCTAAAGAAGCCATTACTATTATGACCCAATCGACTGAATTAAATGAGAAATTATGGCAAAACGCAGCCTACCTCAAAGAAAAATTAGCCGCTCTTGGTTTTAATACTGGCCATTCTGAAACCCCAATTACCCCTGTGATTGTGGGTGATGAAAATCTTACCCAAAAATTCACCAAACGACTCTACGAAGAAGGCGTCTACGCTAAATCCATCGTCTTCCCAACTGTTCCCCTAGGCACCGGTCGGCTACGGAATATGCCGACCGCAGCTCATACCCAAGCTATGCTTGATCAAGCTGTGGATGCCTATGAAAAAGTCGGCCGTGAACTAGGCATTATCTAGGAGGTGCCCAATGGAACGTATCTTAGTTACCGGAGCCTTAGGTCAAATTGGTTCCGAATTAGTGAATAAACTCTGCCAAGACTATGGGCCCGAAAATATCGTTCCCACTGACTTACGTTACCTTGAAAATAATCCTATTTGCCAACATCCTAATTTTAGGACCTTGGATGTAATGGATGGTGACAAATTCTTAAGCTTGGCCCAAGAATTCCAAGTGGATACCGTCATGCATTTAGCTGCCCTATTATCGGCAGTGGCTGAGGAAAAACCACAAATAGCTTGGTCCCTCAATATGGGCGGCCTGGTCAATGCCTTAGAAGTAGCCCGTCAATTGAACCTCCAGTTCTTTACCCCGTCTTCGATTGGTTCTTTTGGACCATCGACACCTAAAGATGACACGCCTCAAGATACTTTACAACGGCCTACTACCATGTATGGCGTGACCAAGGTATCGGGCGAACTCTTGTGTGATTACTACCACCATCGTTTTGGTGTGGATACCCGAGGCGTCCGCTTCCCAGGTTTAATTTCTTATGTAACCCCACCAGGGGGCGGCACCACTGACTATGCTGTGGATATTTACTACAAGGCAGTCATCGATGGTTCCTATACTTCCTTCATTGCCCCAGGCACCAAGATGGATATGATGTATATGCCGGATGCCCTCCAAGCCATTGTCGACTTGATGGAAGCACCGGAACACCAATTAAGCCACCGCAACGCCTTTAATATCTCAGCCATGAGCTTTGAACCGGAAGAAATTGCCGCATCCATCCGCAAGTACTTGCCTAACTTTGTCATGGATTACGATGTGGACCCAGTTCGTCAAGCCATTGCAGATTCTTGGCCGAATAGGCTGGATTATTCGGCAGCTGAAACCGAATGGGGCTTTGAGGCCCACTATGACTTGGATAAGATGACCCAAGACATGCTGGCCAAATTAAGCCAACGTTTTAACCTATCTGATAAATTTCAATTGAATTAATTTATAAAAATAAGAAAAGCCAGTCAAACTAGGAATTACATTCCCAGCTTGACTGACTTTTTACTTTATTATTCTATTTCTGATGATCTAACCACTGACTCTGATAAGCCCGTGACTGCGCCATCATAGTCTGATAAAGTTCTGTCAGATAAGGAGCTAATTCGGGATTATTTAATTTGCCCCTAACCTTTTCAATCACCAAATGTTCTCGACTGGCATCGAGCACTGGTAAGTCATGGTCTAATTTATACTGGGCGACTTGCAAGACCGTTTCCATTCTCGCCTCAAAGAGCGCTACAATTTCTTGGTCAATCTGGTCAATTCTTTGTCTTTCTGCTTCTAACATAAGTACCTCCTAAAATAATAATTGAGCTAAAGGATAAAAGATGAATGTACTTGCTAAGATGGCTAAGATCAAGTAAACCGTTTCAGTAAAGTCATTTGACTCAGGGCGTAGGTTACAATAAAGGTGAAGAAAAGAAAAGCAAAGGTGGTACTGCCCAAAGACAGACTGGCTGCCTTAGCAACCCCCACCTGGGGAATAAGACCCAAGGCCAAGATGGCTAGTAAGGAAGACCAGTCCGTCGCCACAAAAATCCACAAAAGGACCGAAGCCACAAAGGTCGCTAGCACCATAACAGTGGCCCCATTGACCTGACTTAAGTGAAGAAAGCTAGCCAGGTAAAGCAGGCTCAAGCCATAAATTAAAAGCGCTAAAATAAGGGCTATTTTGACTGAGAGCTTATCTTGCTGGCTCATAGACGACTGGCCACCCTTTGCCGGGGCCGGGTTTTGACTTTGATTTCTGGTTTTTCCTTCCGAATCATATCGTTGACTTGGACGGGATGATTGACCTTAAAGCGGACAGTCATCATGGCGTGACGCGCCACCTCAATTTCATTGCCATCTTCATCCCACATTTGACTCAGAACTTGTTCAAAGTGACGCATGCCAGGGCCATAGAATTCAATGATATCTCCCACCTTGAAATTATTCCGTTGTTGGATGGTGGCCATTTGGGTTTCAGGGTCATAGCCTAGGACTTGGCCGACAAAGGCATAGCCAGGAATCCGGCGCCGTTGACCGAAGAGTTGTTCATTTTCACTGGGAATACCGTAATAGAAGCCAGAAGCCAATTCTCGTTGGGCCGCCTTCCAGAGTTCATCGACCCATTCTTGTTTCACTACATAGTGCTCTGGGTCAGCACAATAAGCATCAACCGCGGCCCGGTAAACATTACACACAGTAGAAACGTAATGGATAGACTTCATCCGACCTTCAATCTTAAGGCTATCGACACCTGCTTCGATAAGGTCAGGGATATGATGGATCATAGACATATCCACTGAAGACATTGAGAAGGGTTCCCAATCAGGGTCTTTTTCGCCATGGGTAATAAAATTCCGGTTACCATCAAAATCCATATCAAAGAGGCCATATTTCCAACGACAAGATTGGCAACAACCGCCCCGGTTAGCATCCCGCCGTTCCATATGGTTGGAGAGAACACAACGACCAGAATAAGAAATACACATAGCCCCGTGAATAAAGGCTTCAATTTCTACATCGACATGCTGTTGCATTTCCATAATTTCAGCCATGGATACTTCCCGGGCTAAGACAACTCGTTCCAAGCCTTCTTCTGCCCAGAAGTTGAGCGTTTCATAATTAGCGGCCGAAGCTTGGGTTGATAAGTGAATCGGTAAGTTAGGTGCTGCTTCAGCACAGATAGCGATTAAGGCTGGGTCGGAGACAATGACCGCATCCACACCCAATTCATATAGTTTTTGGAAGAAACGATCGGCCCCTTCTTCATCTCCTTCATGGGTTACCATATTAGCGGTGATATAAACCTTGGCGCCTCGTTCATGGGCAAACTGCACCCCTTCATCAATTTCATCATATCCGAAGTTGCCCGCCCGTGACCGGAGACCATAGGCTTCACCACCAATAAAGACAGCATCGGCTCCATAAATGACGGCAGTTTTTAATTTTTCTAGGGTACCTGCAGGTGCAAGAACCTCAGGTTTTTTTAATTGTTTCATTGTTACCTCCTATTTGACATAATCCGGATCGTATAAGTAGAAGCCAGTGTCTAAGTCGCGTTTTGGTGGATGTAAGGCTCGGACAGCATTTTCTAAAACTTGACCCTCTTCAGGAGTCCAAGCCCCCGCATCAACCTTGTCCCGGGCTTGGGCAAAAAGTTCAGCCACTGCCACAAAGTTATCGCCCGGGGCAAAAAGCCCTTCCAGCTTCCAGACGCCAATCGGCATATCTTTTAATTCTTGCAAGTGTTGGGCTAAGAGCACATCATTATTGGCAAAAATATGGGTACCATTGTAATCCTCATAGATAGAAAAATGAGAGTCTGGTTTCTTGGGTTCAGAGATAAAAAGGCCCCGGTCTTTGGTCACTTCTTGGCTTTCTTTAATATAGTTAAAGTAATTCTGCAAGAGGGGTCGGCGAGACTGATGGATACAAGTTGCACCATAAACTAGAAATTCTAAGGGGATTTTGACCTTGGGTGCCAATTTCTCCAAGGAAGCCCGCGGCACTTCCCGCGCTACCACTGCTTCAATCGCACCGCGTTCAGCCCAGAAATTGATCTGGCGACTGGAAGTCACTAACACTTGTGCATCATAACGGTAAGGCAGTTGATACTTGGGGTCCTTCATAATTTGGATTACCCCTGGGTCGCCTACCGAAATAGAATCGACTCCGATTTCTTTGAGGAATAATAAATAGTCTGGTACAGCTTCAAGCCCTTCATTATGGAAAATAGCATTGACGGCAATCGATACTTTTTTTCCGGCGGCATGGGCCATATTCGTTAAAGTCGCTTGGTCTTCCCGGCTGAAAGAATAAGGCAGCCGTAAACCAAATTGATCTTGACCAAAATAAAGGATATCCACCCCAGCCTCTAGTAATTTTTTTCCTTGGTCGAGCGACTCGACCGTCGCAATTAGTTGTGTCATAGGTCACCTCATGTTGATAGTTTCACATAAATATCCAAAAAAATAGCCTAACTGACTCAAAGTCAATTAGGCAGGTGCTCGTCTTGACTATTGAGACAATAATCATAACCCACCTTGCACCTGGGTTTGTTTGAAATTTTACACATTCATTCTATCACAGACAATCTATTTGTCAAAGGCAAGTTAAAAATAAAAAGCTTGGGTCCTTTACCTTTAGCTAGGACCCAAACTTTTTAACAGTCTAATTATTTGTCATCAAATATATCTTTCATCCGATCGAAAAAGCCCTTATCTTGGACCTTAACCGACTGGTTTGCTTCTTTAGCTAATTCCTTAAATAAGTGTTTTTCTCGGTCAGATAATTTCTTCGGTGTCATGACCTTAACGGTCACATGTTGGTCCCCAACATGATTTCCACGGACCGAAGGTGCCCCCTTACCTCTTAGACGGAAGCTGGTTCCCGTTTGGGTACCCGCAGGGACTTTCAATTTAACCTTGCCTGATACCGTAGGGACTTCAATTTCATCCCCCAAGGCTGCTTGGGCAAAGGAGATTGGTAAGTCTAAATAGACTTCTGTGCCTTGACGTTTAAAGACTTTACTTTCAGCGACCCGGAAGATAACATATAAGTCACCATAAGGGCCACCATTTTTACCCGCTTCCCCTTGACCGGTTAGGCGAATTTGTTGGTCAGTTTCCACACCGGCAGGTACGGTAATTTTAACTGTATGTTGTTGGCTTTCAATACCAGATCCATGACAGGTTGGACATTTTTCTTTAATTTCTTTACCCGTACCACCACAGACATCGCAGACCCGTTGAGTCATGACCCGGCCAAATGGAGTATTTTGTTCCACTTGGATGGTACCGCGGCCGCGACACTTAGAACACGTTTGAGCATGAGTTCCTGGTTTAGCCCCGTCACCATGACATGTATGACATTCTTCATTCCGATTATAGGTAATGGTTGTTTCTTTACCGGCAATCGCTTCTTCAAAGGTTAAGTCCACCCGGTATTGCAAGTCTTCACCTCGGCGAGGTGCATTTGGATTCCGGCTTGCACCGCCCCCACCAAAGAATGATTCAAAGATATCATCAAAACCAGTAAAGGATCCACCAGAGAAACCACCGCCGCCGAAGCCACCAAAGCCACCGGCACCAAAGTTAGGATCGGTTGAAGCATGTCCATATTGGTCATAAGCCGCCCGTTTTTGACTATCTGATAAGATTTCATAAGCTTCAGAAATTTCTTTAAATTTTTCTTCGGCGCCTGCTTCTTTATTAATATCAGGATGATATTTTTTGGATAGTTTACGGTAGGCCTTTTTTATTTCTGCGTCCGACGCATCGCGGGACACGCCTAAGACTTCATAATAATCACGTTTATCAGCCATATTGACCTCCTTCTTTCTAACAATTCTAGTCTATTTTACCAAAGAGAGTGGGACAAGCAAGCTTTTGCCAGGCAAAAACCTTTGTCGTCCCACCCTTGGTAAGAGCTAAACTAAATTATTAGTTATTATCGTCCATTTCTTCAAACTCAGCATCAACGACTGTGTCATCAGAATCAGAGGCACTTGCATCTGCGTTACCACCATCTGCTTGGGCGGCTTGTTGCGCAGCAGCTGCTTGTTCATATAACTTAACAGAAAGATTTTGGACAACTTCAGATAATTTATCGCGTTTTTCTTTCATTTGTTCTAGGTCATTGGCTTCAACCGCAGCCTTCAATTCATCACGGGCTTCTTCTGCTTTCTTGACTTCATCTTCAGAAACTTTACCTTCTAACTCAGAGAGGGTCTTAGTTGTAGTGAAGATTAATTGGTCAACTTCATTTCTTAAGTCAGCTTCTTCACGACGAGCCTTGTCAGATTCAGCATTGGCTTCAGCATCTTTAACCATACGATCAATTTCTTCATCACTTAAACCGGTAGAAGATTTAATGGTGATGGATTGTTCTTTTTGGGTACCTAAGTCTTTAGCAGATACATTCACAATACCGTTCTTATCGATATCGAAGGTTACTTCGATTTGAGGAATACCACGTGGTGCGGCAGGAATATCAGTTAATTGGAAACGACCTAAGGTCTTATTATCAGCTGCCATTTCACGTTCACCTTGTAAAACGTGAACATCAACAGCTGGTTGATTATCCGCAGCAGTTGAGAAGATTTGGGACTTGCTGGTTGGGATAGTCGTGTTACGATCGATTAATTTGGTGAAGATACCACCCATCGTTTCAATACCTAAAGATAATGGAGTCACGTCAAGTAAGACGATATCTTTCACATCACCAGAGATAACCCCACCTTGGATGGCAGCACCCATGGCAACTACTTCATCTGGGTTAACTGATTTGTTAGGTTCTTTACCAGTTTCTTTACGAACGGCTTCAACCACAGCTGGGATACGGGTTGAACCTCCGACTAAGATAACTTGGTCAATTTCATTTTGGCCTAAACCTGCATCTTTAAGAGCTTGGCGAACAGGAGCCTTGGTCCGATCAACTAAATCAGCGGTTAATTCATCGAATTTAGCGCGGCTCAAGCTAGTTTCCATATGTAATGGGCCAGCATTTGAAGCTGTGATAAATGGTAAGGAAATTTGAGTTTGAGTGACACCAGATAAGTCTTTTTTAGCTTTTTCAGCGGCATCTTTCAAACGTTGCATAGCCATTTTATCAGTTGATAAGTCAATGCCGTTTTCTTTCTTAAACTCAGCCACTAAGTAATCAATAATCTTGTTATCAAAGTCGTCCCCACCTAGATGGTTATCACCAGCGGTAGAAAGGACATCGAAGACTCCATCGCCTAATTCAAGGATAGATACGTCGAAGGTACCGCCACCCAAGTCAAAGACTAAGATTTTTTCTTCTTGTTCAGTTTTATCAAGACCATAAGCCAAAGCTGCGGCAGTTGGTTCGTTGACAATCCGTTCAACTTCTAAACCAGCAATCTTACCAGCATCTTTAGTGGCTTGACGTTGTGCGTCATTGAAGTAAGCAGGTACGGTAATAACCGCTTGAGTGACTTTGTCACCTAGATAATCTTCAGCATAAGATTTTAAATATTGTAAAATCATGGCTGAGATTTCTTGAGGAGTATAAGATTTACCATTGGCTTCAACCTTGTGGTCTTCACCCATGTAACGTTTAATGGAAGAAACAGTATCCATGTTGGTTACTGCTTGACGTTTTGCTACTTCACCAACTTGGATTTCACCATTTTTGAATGCAACGACAGAAGGAGTCGTACGGTTACCTTCTGGGTTTGGAATAATTTTAGCTTCGCCACCTTCAAGGACAGCGACTGCAGAGTTTGTTGTACCTAAGTCAATACCAATAATTTTTGCCATAATATAATCTCTCCTTTTTATTATTGTGCTACGATAACCATGGCTGGACGTAATACACGTTCGTTTAATTCATAACCTTTTTGTAAAACTTGAATGACCGTTTGACTCTCCTGTCCTTCTTGTCCAGGCATCATTGAAACTGCTTGGTGGAAGTTAGGGTCAAAGGGTTGATTCAAGGGGTCAATCACATGAATATTTTCTTTATCAAAAGCTTCCAACAACTGTTTGTGGGCGATTTCCACACCCTTAATAATTTGTTGGCCTTCTTCTGACTCAGTTTCTAAAGCCAAGGCACGTTCTAGGTTATCAATACCTTCTAAGAGTGCTTGGGCTAAGTTCTGTGATCTGAACTTAGCGGCATCTTGCCGTTCTCGGACATTAATCCGTTTCATATTGGCAATTTCTGCTTGAAGTCGAAGAATCTTATCTTCTAACCCAGCTTTTTCATTTTCTAAGTCTTGGACTTGAGCTTGTAAATCAGCGACAGGATCTGAATCACTTGCTTGGTCTGCATCAGTTTCCTCTGGAGTTTCTACCCCAGGAGCCTCCGCGTCAAGTTTTGCTTCAGTTTCTTCTGCCTGTGTTATTACTTCTATTTCTTCAGTATTTTTTACAGTTTCTTTATTTTCTTCTGCTTGTGTCATGGAATCCCTCCTTTAATTAATAATTAAACAGTGCGGCCGTCATTTGTTGGAATAATTGAATAATCTTATTGTATCCCATCGTATTAGGTCCAATCAGGCCAATCGATATCTTCTGTTGATTGGTCAAGTATGTGGTTGAAATCATTGACACACTCGATAAGGTTGATGGCGAATATTCAAAGCCAAACAGAACATTTATCCCAGGGGGATAATTTTCAATTTCTTGATAGACTGGATTCGAACCATCTACTAGGGTCATTAAATCCTTGATGGATTCTTTTCCCATCAAAGGATTCAAAAAATCATAAATTAAATTGCGTCCTGAAACATTAAAGTGATGACGTTTTAGACTGGTGCGAATTTTCTCAATCAGACTAGAGAAATCCAATTGATAACCAGTGGCCCGCTGCAAAGCAAAGGGAATGGTTAATTTCATCCGTTGATAGACATCTTCTAAGTTAAATCCTTTTAGTTCTTGATTCATGATATCGACCACCCGGTCCATTTGATCACTTGACAAGTTATAGGGAGTATGAAAGACGATATTGTCTAACCGTCCCTGGTCTGTCATCAAAACAGCCATCATTCGTTCATCATCCAGTGCAAATAATTTAAATTCCTCGAAATGATAGGTCGTTAAGTCCTGGCCTAAAACAAAGACTGGATAGTTTGCTAAAGAAACCAACATATCGGCGGCTAACTTAGCCATTTCAAAGTCATTATACTTACTACCCCGTCTTAATTGGGAGAAAGGATTGGGACTCTTGCCGTCTTCCTTATGACCCTCTTTCATTGCCATCAATTGATTGACATAGAAACGATAACCATCATTGGAAGGAATCCGACCACTAGAAGAATGGGCTTTTAATAAATAGCCTTCATTTTCTAGGGCTAACATATCATTTCTGACGGTTGCCGGACTAACATTTAATTTTGAGCGATTTAGTAATGTTTTGGAACCAATTGGCTCCTCTTCTAACCCATAGTATTTAATTATGAGTGACAAAATTTGCTTTTGCCTGGGCGTTAACATAAAATCACCTCTTTTATCATTAGCACTCTAATTACCTAAGTGCTAACTGTCATTATAATACACCCTAGCCTAGCCCCTGTCAAGGACTTACCTTCAAAAAGACTAAAAAAATTAGCACTCTTTTGTATAGAGTGCTAATTTTACTTTTTTAATCTTGTTTAGGTTCAATACTTAAGGAAAAACCTTCACCATATACTTGTTGAATGGAGGACACAGTAACGAAGGCCCTGGGATCAATTCGGTTAATTATCCGTTGGGTCGGAACTAATTGCATCCGATTAATCACTACATAAAGAATCTCTTTGTCTTGTCGTGTGTAGAAACCATGGCCATGAAAAACAGTAATCCCCCGTCCAATTTTATCTTGGATGGCTTTTGCAATCTCACTATTATGGTTGGAGATGATGATTAATTGTTTCTTAGGATTCAAACCTTCTAAAATATAATTGAGGATATAGGACGTGATAAAAATTGCTGTTAAAGTGATCAACCCATTTTCCAATCCGATAATAAAAAAGAGGATGCCCACTACGATCACGTCGAAAATTAGAATCGTTGACGACACCGCAATGCCAAAGTATTTTTTAAAGATCATGGCCACAATATCCGAACCGGCTGTGGTACCATGACCAAGAATCACAAGTCCTAGGCCCACACCAATTAATATTCCGGTTAACATGGCCGACACAAAACTATTGCCTGGCATAAATTGTCCTAGATTCACATAGCGTAAGAAGAAGGACAAGAGGACCACGGATAAAATCGTATAATAAATGGTCAAACGATCTAAAAGCTTCCAGCCTAAAATCAAAATTCCTGCATTAATCAATAAGTTAGTAAGAGAAGGTGGGATAGAAAATAAATAATAGAGAATGACTGTAATCCCAGTAACGCCACCTTCCCCTAAATTATTAGGAATAATGACGGAAGAAATGGCGACTGAATAAATAAAAGATCCTAGGGTTACTAAGAAAATATTAATCAATTGTTTCTTCATGGGCTAGACTATCCTCCCTTTGATAATCTGGATGGGCTTGGAAATAAAGAATCGTATCTTCTCTATCCTGGTTCAACTGATCAATCAAACCTTGAGCTGAATCAAATTTGATTTCACCGCGTAAATAATGGTACCAACGAATATCCACTTCTTGCCCATAGATATCTTGAGCAAAATCTAGAATATAAACTTCTATTGAAAGACCCCTGTCACCCGGAAAAGTCACATTATAACCAATGGAAGCCATTGCTCGGTGCCAAATATTTTCAACCTTAATCGCCACCACATAGACACCAATCTTGGGGATAACCTGTTGGCCAAAATGTTGAATATTTGCCGTGGGAAAACCAATGGTCCGCCCTCTTTTTTCCCCATGGATCACTTTACCATGAGTCTGATAAATATAGCCTAATTCTAAATTAGCCTGGTCGAGCTGGCCTTCTTTTAAATAATCGAGAATAAAGCGACTGCCTACCTTATGGGTTTGCACTTGTAATTCAGGAACTTCTACTACTTTAAAACGGCCTTTAGCATGCATAGGCAGGGTCTGCATATTAGCCAGATGACTGGGACCATAAGTGTAATCAAAGCCAGCTACCACGATTTTTGCATGGAGTCCCACCATATAATCATCCACAAAGGCTTGCGGACTTTGACTACCAAATTCATGAGAATAGTGGACCATATAGAGATAGTCTACGCCTAATTCAGCAAACAATTCAGTCCGGCGTTGGTTGCTAGAAACATATTCCACCTCACTGGCCTTTAACTCAGAGTAGAAAATCTTAGGCTGTTGGTCAAAGGTCATCACGGCTAAAGGTAGGTCTTGAGCTTGGGCATAGGCCTGAGCCACTTTAATCACATGTTGGTGGCCTAAATGAACCCCATCAAAAAATCCTAGGGCTAAGACGATGTCTTGGTCAACAATATCGGTTGGATGATAAGGATGAGTAATTTCAATAACTTGCATAGTATTCCTTTCTTCTAGGCAAATCTACAGGTCGGGAAACATGGCAAAGGGTTTCAAGCGGCCAGCCTTGTCGGGATGAGGGCCATAGATCGCTAATAACTGATTTTGGTAATAGAGGGCGGTAGCCTGACTCAGGTCTTGGTCAAAAAAGTCTTGGTCGACTACTTGACCATGCTGGATGGAGAAAACCTGGTCTGGCTTTAATGCTAGCCATGGTAGAATCTTCTTCACATGGTCCAAAGAATAAATAGCGGCTTCAATTTGGCTAGGGCTGGCTTGATCCAACCAAGCTAGACTATAGGTCTGGTCTAAGCTGAATCCGGCTGCCATGGTTCTTTGCAACCAAGTCATGTGAGCAGGATAGCCCAGAGACTTGCCTAAGTCTACTGCCAAGGTTCGGACATAAGTTCCTTTTGAGCAGGTTACTTGGAAATTCCAACTTTGACTTTGGTCCTGCGGGTCATAAAGGGTAGCGCCCTGACGCTGGAAGTCATAGATTTGAGCCTGGCGAACCGGGCGTTCTACTCTTTGACCCGCGCGGGCATATTCATAAAGTCGTTTTCCCTTAACTTTCACCGCAGAATAATAAGGCGGAATCTGTTGGATTTCTCCGGTCATAGCAGCCATAGCCTGGTCCACTTGGGCGTCGGTCAGCGGATTTAAGACCGGTTGCGAGGCAATCACTGCTCCAGAAGCATCTTCCGTTTCGGTCGCCTGTCCTAAGAAGATGCCACCTTGATAAGCCTTGGGTGACTCCATTAGATAGTTGACCAATTTAGTTGCCTTGCCAAGACAGAGGACCAAGACCCCCTCAACATCGGGATCCAGTGTGCCAGTATGGCCAATTTTTTTCATTTTTAGTAGTTTCCGGGCTTTAAAGACCACATCATGACTGGTCATACCCTTAGGTTTATTTATGGGAAGAATTCCATGGTAAGTCATACGCACCCTCCTCTGCAAATACTCACTTATTATATCAAATGTCTAATAATAAGGCTATTGGCACTTGCCCTGAATCTGAGACTTGTTGATTTTTCCAAGTGTCGGTCGCAATGGGGTCACTTTTTATATAAGCTTCAGGATAAGTTAATCGAGCCAGCGCAAAAATTCTTCACTTAATCTCAAAGTAAGGAATCTACGGCTTATTTTTCTTTACTTTGGGATAAGTCTGGAATCCACATCTTATTTTTCTTTACTTTAAAAGAACTCAGGAATCCACCGCTTATTTTTCTTTACTTTGGGATAAGTCTGGAATCCATGGCTTATTTTTCTTTACTTTGAAAGAAGTCAGGAATCCACAGCTTATTTTTCTTTACTTTGGGATAAGTCTGGAATCCATGGCTTATTTTTCTTTACTTTAAAAAAACTCAGGAATCTACAGCTTATTTTTCTTTACTTTAAAAGAACTCAGGAATCCACCGCTTATTTTTCTTTACTTTAAAAGAACTCAGGAATCCACCGCTTATTTTTCTTTACTTTAAAAGAACTCAAGAATCCACGGCTTATTTTTCTTTACTTTAGAGCCAAGTCAAGAATTTATGCTTGTTCCCCCCAGTCTCAACTCCCTTAACTAGCAAAAGCCAGCAAAAAAGGCAAGCCGAAAATCAAAGATTTTCCTGGCCTGCCCCTATTATAAGCATATACTATTCATCTTTTTTAAGTTGATTTAGTAAGGAATCAATCTTATTACCATAATCAACTGATGCATCTCGTTCAAAACGAATTTCAGGTGTCTTATAAATCTTCAAACGTTTCCCCAATTCTGATCGGACTTTACCGGTCACAGCCTCAAGACCAGCTTGTTGTTTTTGGCGCTGACCTGCTAAGTCAGATAAGGTTGAATAATAGATAGTAGCGTGTTGTAGGTCCCCGGTCAAATCGACATCAGTAATCGTCACACCTTCAACCCGTGGATCCTTGATTTCACGTAAGAGAATTTCATTGACTTCCCGTAATATTTCTTGACGGACACGTCCGACCCGATATTTAGCCATAGCTGAGGGTCCTCCTTTATTATCGTTTTACTTCGACCATATGGAAGGCTTCAATCACATCATCCACTTTAATATCATTGTAATTTTCAATCATCAAACCACAATCAAAGCCTTTTTTCACTTCACGGACATCATCTTGATACCGTTTCAAGCTAGCAATATCGCCTTCAAAAATTACAATATTATCGCGAATTAAGCGGACTTGACCAGAACGTTCGATGTAGCCATCGGTCACAAATGCCCCAGCAATCGTACCAAGTTTAGAAACCACAAAGGTTTCACGTACCACAGCTTGTCCCGTTACTTCTTCCACGAATTCAGGGTCTAACATACCCTTCATGGCGGTTTCAATTTCTTCAATCACATTGTAAATAACTCGATATGAACGAATATCCACTTCTTCTTGATCTGCTAATTGACGCGCTTGAACTGTTGGACGAACATTGAAGCCAATCACAATGGCACCAGAAGCATTAGCTAAAGTGACATCACTTTCGTTAATCGCACCGACAGCCTTGTGGACAATATTAACTTTAACTCCTTCAACTTCAATCTTTTGTAAAGAAGCAGCAAGAGCTTCAACAGAACCTTGAACGTCCGCCTTAATAATTACATTAACAGACTTCAATTCGCCTTCTTGTAGGCTTTCAAATAAGTTATCAAGAGTGACCTTCTTAGTTGAATTCCGTTGGGCTTCTTGGGCCCGCATGGCTCTTTCTTCACCGGCTGCCCGGGCAGATTTTTCGTCTTCAAAGACAACGAATAAGTCACCCGCTTGAGGGGCATCATTTAGACCTGTGATTTCGACCGGAGTCGCCGGACCAGCTGTCTTAATGCGACGGTTTTTGTCATTGGTCATGGTACGAACGCGGCCGTATGTGTTACCCACTACAATAGGGTCCCCGACTTTAAGGGTACCTTCTTTAACTAGTAAGGTAGCTGTCGCGCCTTGTGACTTATCAAGACGAGCTTCAATTACAGATCCAATAGCCATCCGGTTAGGGTCTGCCTTTAATTCTTGGACTTCTGCCACTAAGAGAATCATTTCTAATAATTCATCTAAGTTCAAGTTCATCTTAGCGGAAATCTCAACAAAGATATTTTCGCCGCCCCAATCTTCTGGAATAATACCGTATTCGGTTAATTCTTGTTTAACTCGGTCTGGATTGGCTGTTGGTTTATCAATCTTATTAACTGCAATAATGATTGGTACATCGGCTGCTTTGGCATGGTTAATGGCTTCGACAGTTTGAGGCATAACCCCATCATCAGCCGCCACAACAATAATAGCAATATCGGTCACATCAGCACCACGCGCCCGCATGGTGGTGAAAGCCTCATGTCCTGGTGTATCTAGGAAGGTTACCGTATTACCATCGACCTCAACTTGGTAGGCTCCGATATGTTGGGTAATTCCGCCGGCTTCGTCAGCCGTTACAGAGGTATGACGTAACTGGTCAAGTAAGGTCGTTTTACCATGGTCAACGTGTCCCATGATCGTAACAACAGGTGGGCGTATTTTTTTAGCTTCTTCTGGAATTTCTTCTTCAAAGTAGAGTTCCAAATCAGACTTATCTACTTCCACTTTTTCAATCGGTTCTACCCCATATTCCATCGCGATTAATTCAATCACATCTTTGGATAAGGCTTGGTTTTGGTTAGCCATAACACCTAACATCATGAGTTTCTTAATAATCTCAGTGGCATCCCGGTGAAATACCTTAGCGATATCTTGAATATTGATCCCTTCTGAGTATTCAAAAGTTTCAGGTAAATCTTTATGTTTCCGTTGAGTAAGACCTTTAGATGGAGTTTGATTATTTTGTTGGTTACCACGACGGCGATTTCCCCGACGACGACGATTAGACCGACCAGAGCCGTTATCCTGGTTATTGTTTCGTTGATTATTATTTCGTTGGTTATTATTTCTTTGATTTGAATTATTTTTTTGAAAATCACCTTGATTGGACTTAGATTGGTCAGCTGTCGGCTTATGATCTTTAACTTGATGCGTCTTATTATCCTTAGCCGCTTCTTTGTTTGCACTGGCTTTAACTGATCCTTGACCCGCCTTAGCTTTAGCTTGTTCTGGTTTAGAAGAAGCTTTTGGCTGAGCTTGAGAGCCCTGTTTTTCTGATTTTGCCTTGTCTACTGGAGTAGCTTTAGCTTTGGAACTAGCTTTTTCTGGTGCTGGTTTGCTTGGTGCTGTTCCTTGAACTAGGTCCTGTAATTTCTTTTGGTTCTCCTCAGAAACTGAAGACATATGGCTAGCAAATTCAATCCCGTTCTTCTTTGCTAAATCTAAGACAGCCTTACTTGTTAGTTTATGTTGTTTCGCGAATTCATAGACACGCATTGACGTCATATAATCACCTTCCTATTAGTCGATTATCATATAGTTTCCTCACTTCCAGTAGTATATGATAAAAATTTCTTAGCCATTCCTCTATCTTGAATACCACAAAGACTGCGGCTTTTACCGATAGCATGACTCAATTGGATTTTATTAAAATGGGTATTTAGTGGTACTTGGTAGGCCTGGCTATACTTTTGATAGCGGTCTAGTGTTTTAACACTGACATCTGAGGCACAAATTAGGACATGAACTTTGCCTTGTTTCAGCGCTTTCTCTACTAATTCGTCTCCTGACACTAATTTGCCTGCTCTTTGGCAGAGGCCTAACATATTTAATTCTTTTTCACTTGCTTTCATAGTAATTCCTGTCTGGCCTTTTGATGGTCTACATATTCATAGAGTTGGTCATAGAAATCGTCTGCAATATTAATGCCGAACACTTTATTAAAAGACTTCTCTTTTCGGGCTTTTTCTGCATACTCAGGCACTAAAGCAATATAAGCGCCGCGACCATTTTTACGACCACTTGGATCAATAAAGACTTCATTGTCTTGTGTTTTTACAATCCGAACCAATTCTTTTTTGGGAAACATTTGACCAGAAACCACACATTTTCGCATGGGAATTTTTTTAGTTTTCTTAGTCTGGGTCATTTCATTTCGCTCCTCAATTAGCTTAGTCTAAAATTTCATCTGACTCAGTAGCTTCTTCATCTTCAATAATATCTTCGAAGTCTGGATTTTCCTCCATATTTTCGACGACTTCGAGTGATTCAGTCACTGGATCTTCTACCATACTAGCATCTGCGGCTAGGACTTCTTGACCTTCCATCATATCGACTTCCTGACTCGTTAGGTCTTGGTTGGCCATTTCTTCTTGGTAAACTTGGAAATCACTTTCTGACTTAATATCAATCTTGTAACCAGTTAAACGGGCAGCTAAACGGGCATTTTGGCCTTTTTTACCGATAGCGAGGGATAATTGATAATCAGGCACTACCACGATACAGTGGTTAGGATTTTCAGGATCATTGAAGACGACATCAATGACTTGTGAAGGGCTCATTGCATTTTTGATAAATTGAGCGGGATCATCATCATACTCAACAATATCAATATTTTCCCCATTAAGTTCGGCCACAATTGTATTAACCCGTTCTCCCCCTGCTCCGACACAGGTACCGATTGGATCGATTTGACTATCTTGAGACCGTACAGCCACCTTAGACCGGTCACCTGCTTCACGAGCAATGGACATGATTTCTACAATCCCGTTGAAAATTTCAGGCACTTCGTTTTCAAAGAGCCGACGTAAGAAGTTAGCATGTGCCCGCGATACAATAATTTGTGGCCCACGATTGGTTTTGTCGACTTTAGAAACATACACTTTCACCCGTTGATCCATGGTTAATTCTTCTGTTGGAATTTGTTCCCGCACTGGCATGACCGCTTCAATCTTGCCTAAGTTTATATAGATAAAGCGATTGTCTTGGCGTTCTACCGTGCCATTCAAAATTTCATCTTCATATTGAATATACTCATCATAAACAATATTGCGTTCTGCTTCCCGTAAGCGTTGCAAAATAACATGCTTGGCTGTTTGGGTTGCAATCCGTCCGAAATCTTTAGGGGTAATTTCAAATTTGATGGTGTCATCTAATTCATAGGCTTTATGAATATCAAGCGCATCACTGAGGGCGATTTCTTCATTAGGATCATTAACTTCTTCCACAACTTTTTTCACTTGGAAGACCTTTATCGTTCCCTTATCCGCATTAAAGACCACTTCCACATTTTGGGATTGGTCATAATTCCGTTTATAAGCTAAAACCAAGGCAGATTCTAAAGCATCTTTGATGACATCTGCAGAGATACCTTTTTCTTCTTCTAATACCTGCATGGCTTGAACTAATTCTTTACTCATTTCTATCTCCTAACCTTATTAAAATTCAATCGCTAGACGCGCTTTAGCAACCGCCTTCTTATCAATTTCAAGTTCTTTGCGACGGGTCTTGTCTTTGACTTCAATACGATAAAGTGTATCTTCCACAGCTAGCAAGTTGCCTTCATGGAATTTCTCACCATATTGGGGTACATAATAGTCAAAATGAACATATTCGCCCACTGCCGCCTCAATATCAGCCGCTGTCTTCAAAGGACGTTCAGCTCCTGGTGAAGAAACTTCTAAATAATAAGACTTAGGAAAAGGATCTGGTTTGATTAAATCGAGCGCCTCACTTAACTTCTCACTGATAAAAGCACAGTCATCTAAGTCAATCCCGCCGTCTTTATCGGCGTATACTCTAAGATACCAATTAGGACCTTCTTTAAGATATTCTAAATCAACTAACCGACAATCATTGGCTGCAACCGTCTCTTCAATAATGGGTCTTACTTTTTCTAAAACAGTACTCATTCTTCACCTCTCACCTTATAAACATAAAACAGCGAGCGGTAACCCGCTCACTGCCTCTCAGTCACTATTTACTATCATAAATATACCATACTTTATTAGAAAAGACAAGCAAAGCCGCTTGCGCAGCAGGTTAAATAAGCTAGCTAGAAAAGACTCAATTGATCTTCGTCTGGCAAGTGATTAATAATCCCTTGTTCGGTCATATAATCGATTAAGGATTTAGACACCTTACCCCGTTTACTTAAATCTTCTTTAGATAAAAAGCTAGCTTCGCTCCGGGCCTGCACAATCTGGTCGGCCACTGACGCTCCCAAACCAGGAATCGTTTTAAAAGGTGGAATCAGACTATCGCTTTCAATGACATAATTACGGGCTTGTGATTTTTCTAAATCGACCATTTTAAAATGATAACCCCGTTCTAGCATTTCGTTGGCAATATATAATTCTACAATTAATTCCTTTTCTTTATTTGAAGCGTCATTGCCTTTTTCGTTAATTTCTTTAATCCGTCGTTTGACCATTTCCTTACCTTGGTACATGGCAACAATATCCACATCTTTAGCCCGGACAGAGAAATAGGCACAATAATAATACAGAGGATGGTGTACCTTAAAATAAGCAACCCGTAAAGCCATTAGTACATAAGCCGCTGCATGGGCTTTAGGGAACATATACTTAATTTTAAGACAGGAATCAATATACCACTCAGGTACCTTGGCCTCCCGCATTTTATCTTGCCAATCATCCGGAATGCCCTTGCCCTTTCGGACATGTTCCATAATCTTAAAGGCCAAGGCTTCCTCCATGCCCCATTGAATTAAGGTCACCATAATATCATCCCGACAACCAATTACTTTAGCTAGAGGCACGACATTATTCTTAATCAATTCTTGGGCATTGCCTAACCAAACATCGGTACCATGAGACAAACCAGAAATTTGTAGTAACTCGGCAAACGTCTTAGGTTTAGTTTCTGAAACCATCCCTCGGACAAAGTTAGTCCCAAATTCAGGAATCCCTAAAGTCCCCGTATCTGAATAGATTTGTTCTGGAGTGACCCCTAAAATTTCAGTCCCAGAGAAAAGCTTCATCACATCGGCGTCATCCGTTGGAATGGTGGTTGGATCGATACCCGATAAGTCTTGGAGCATCCGAATAACGGTCGGATCATCGTGTCCGAGGATATCGAGTTTCAAGACATTGGCATCAATCGAGTGGAAATCAAAATGGGTGGTCCGCCAGTCAGCCGAAGAATCATCGGCCGGATACTGGATTGGGGTAAAGTCATAGACATCCATATAATCTGGAATTACGATAATCCCGCCCGGGTGTTGTCCGGTCGTCCGCCGCACCCCTTCAATTCCATAAGCTAGGCGTTCTTTTTCTGCTTGGGGTAATTGGTGGCCCACTGATTCTATATAACCCCGGACATAACCTAAAGCCGTTTTGGCCGCAACTGTACCAATCGTACCCGCCTTATACACATAATCTTCACCAAAGAGGACCTTGGTATAAGCATGAGCTTGTGCCTGGTAATCACCCGAGAAGTTCAAATCGATATCGGGCACCTTATCGCCATTGAAACCGAGGAAAGTCTCGAAGGGAATATCATGACCGTCTTTGGCCAATTGGGCACCACACTTAGGACATGCCTTATTCGGCAAGTCAAAGCCAGACCCATATTCTCCTTGGGTATAAAATTCTGAATACTGACAATTAGGACAATGATAATGGGGGGCTAAGGGGTTGACCTCAGTAATCCCTGTAAATGTCGCGACCAAACTTGACCCGACTGACCCACGCGAGCCAACCAGATAACCGTCTTGATTGGATTTATGTACCAATTTTTGAGCAATCAAGTACATAATCGCAAAGCCATTATTAATGATAGAATTTAATTCTTTTTCAATACGTTTTTCAACAATTTCAGGTAAGTCTTGGCCGTACAATTCATGGGCCCGTTGATAGGTTAGCTGGGTAATTTCATCCTCAGCTCCTTCAATCCGGGGAGCATACAGTTCGTCTTTGACTACTTTGATTGTTTCAATTGAATCAGCAATTGCTTGTGAGTTAGTCACTACCACTTCATAGGCAATCTCTTCGCCTAAAAAAGCAAATTCATCCAGCATTTCATCCGTGGTCCGGAAGTGAACTTGGGGTAATACCAAGTCACGTGACTGGTTAATTTTTAAAGAACGTTGGACAACCTCCCGGTAGATGGCATCTTTTTCATCTAAATAATGAACATTACCGGTTGCAACCACCGGTTTATTTAATTCCTTGCCCATCCGGTAAAGATTAGCAATGATTTCTTCTAATTCTTTTTCCGAGTGAATATTTTCATCATGTAAAAGAGGTAAATAGGCACCCTTCGGCATGATTTCAATGAAGTCATAGTATTTGGCTAATTCCTTGGCTTCATCGTATCCCTTCTGCATCATGGCAGTAAAGACTTCCCCTTCGGAACATGCCGTTCCTACTAATAAGTGCTGACGGTATTTATTCAAAATTGACCGCGGCACCCGAGGGACCCGATGATAATAGTGGATATTTGATTCTGAAACCAAACGGAATAAATCCTTAAGCCCATCTTGTTCCTTAACTAAGAGGGTGGCATGCATCGGGCGGGCTTGCTTAAAGGCATCCCCTTGCCCCAATTGATTATTTAACTGGTGATGATATTCCATCCCAAAATCAGCCAGCGCTTGATCAAGCAGTTTATACATCAAATAACCGGTAGTCTCTGAATCATAAACAGCCCGGTGGTGTTGTTCAAGATTAACCCCATAGCGTTTAGCCAGGGTATTTAAGCGGTGGGATTTCAAATGCGGATTAACCATCCGCGATAATTCTAGGGTATCAATCACGGGCAGAGGGGTATTTTCAATGCCTATTCGTTCATACCCCTTATTGAGGAAGCCGATATCAAAGGAAGCATTATGGGCTACTAAGATTGTATTTTGAGAAAAATCATAAAAATCTTTTAAGACCACATCTTCTTGGGGAGCATCCTCGACCATGGCATTGGTAATCCCAGTCAATTCCGTCGTAAAAGAGGAGAGGGGTTGGTTAGGATTGATAAAGGCCTCGAAGGTATCGATTACTTGACCTTCTTTCATCTTAACTGCCGCTAACTCAATAATCTTGTCGTAGACGGAGGATAAACCTGTCGTTTCCACGTCAAAAACTACATAGGTCGCTTCTTTTAAGGCGATTTCTTTCGGGTTATAAGCTACCGGTTCACCATCATTGACCAAGTAAGCTTCGACCCCATAAATGACTTTAATATTATTATCTTGGGCCGCATGATAGGCTTCTGGAAAAGCTTGGACAGTTGCATGGTCAGTAATAGCAACTGCCGGATGGCCCCAGGCTGCCGCTTGTTTAATAATATCCTTAGCTGAATTGGTCGCATCTAAGGTCGACATTTGGGTATGGGCATGCAACTCGACCCGTTTTTGTCCGTCAGGTGCCTTATCTTGACGTTTGGCCTTCTTAATTAGGCGAATGGAACGCGGTCTTAAGTATAATTCGGAGGAGAAGTTATCTGGGATCATATCCCCTTCCAGGCGGACCCAATCGCCCACATTATAGAGATCAAATTGTTCTACCTTAATCCGTTTCCCTGACAATAGTTTAACCTGTACAGAAGATGTATAGTCGGTAATCATCATGACACATAGCGTCGCACCTGACCGCAGGTTAATTAACTCTTTCTTAAAGATATAACCTTCAGTGACAGACCGATATTGGTGGTTTTCCAAATCGATAATTGGGATAATTTCTGCATCCTTGGGAATATCCCGACCAATATCTTGGCGGTCGGCCGCCGCTTCTTCTTGGGCCACCTGTTCCTGCCGTTTTTCTTGGGCCTCAAGCGCTGCGACTAGAGATTCCTGTTCCGCTTGTTCCTGAAGCTCCATAAAATGCTCCACTTGTTGATTCTGTAAAGCTTGATCGACAAAATACTTGATTTCTAAGTTGTCAATGGCGACCTGGTGGAGACGCTGTTTGAATAAGGCATCATACTTACCCTTCACCGTTTCTAATTGAGCTTGGCCGGGTAAGGCAATCGCTAAGACCCCCGCTTCATAAGAGAAGTTGGCATGGGCAAGGGCTGCTTTAATTATTGGCTTTTCTCTACCTAAGACAGAATAGACGGCAAACCAATAGTGTTGGAGTAAGTCATCATCCAAGTTATCTTGGGCAAAGGCCCAGTGAATTTCAATACTTGCGATACCCTGGAAGGCATCTAACATATGGGCGTGAAATATTTGATAGACTTCCGGATGAACTCTTTGGGGACTGCGCAAATAAAAATGCCAGTCACCTTGGTTGGCAATCACATCAACCCGTTCGAGTTCTACATCTTCTAGTTGTTGTAAGATATTCTCTTCCTTAATTTGAAGCTGTTGTAATAAAACTTCAAATAAATGTCGCTTATCTCTCATGTTTGCCTCCATTTGTACAGTATAAAAGGACAAATTAGATTCCCGGGGAATCGATCACTTGTCCCTTTATTATTTGTTTAGCTTAATTAAAAAATGCGCGTTGAATGTCATTCCAAGTGACCGCAATCATAAAGACAAAAAGGATAAAGACCCCTACCAGGGTAATAATGCCTTCTTTTGATTGGCTTAGCGGTTTACCTCGGACCGCCTCTACTAGGTTAAGGAGGATCTTGCCCCCATCCAAGGCTGGAATTGGTAATAGATTAAAGACGCCTAAGTTGGCAGATATATAAGCCATAAATGATAAAATCGTTGTAAAACCATAGGAGACAACCTGGTTAGTCATTTGCGCCATCGCAATTGGTCCGCCAAAATTATCAAGCTTAAAACCAGAGACTAACATAGAGCCTAGAACTCCAAAAATCCCAGTCACAACCGCCCAAGTTTGGGTAAAACCATAGGTTAAACGGGCGCCTAAAGAAGAATCATAACTTACATTAGACTTTTGCATAATCCCAATGACTAAGCGGTTTGGGTCGCCCCCATCATTGTCCGCCTTTTCAGGCGTTAATTGGACTTGGACATCCTTACCCGCCCTTTCAACCGTAAGGCTTAATTCTTTGGCACCATTGTCTTGAATAGTTTGGGTCAATTGCTCCCAAGTCTCAATGGTTTGGCCGTTAATGGCCTTAATCTCATCATCTGCTTGTAAGCCAGCCGCAGCTGCCGGTGAATTCTGTGATACTTGACCCACAACTGGTTGACTCTCTCCACTGGTAGTCCCCACTGGCACACCTGGTAATAAAAAGGCAATAAGCGTATAAATTAAAATTGAAAGAATAAAGTTGTTTAAAGGGCCCGCCATATTTGTTAGAAACTTATGCCACACTGAAGCAGACTCATAACGCATGCTCCGAGGAGCTAGAGGAATCTTGGTGCCATCTTCTTCAACGAGCAGGGCTTGGTCAGACACGGAATAAGTTTGCATTACATCTTGGCCCACCGGAATCGCTTCGATCGTTAAGTCATCCAAGAGGTCAAAATCATTGATCCGGACGGGTAATTCATCTTGACCACTCTTTTTGGACTTATTAATCAAAGTCACTTGATTTTGGTCATTAAAAGCTAGAGAAACTTCCATCCCCGCTTGTAGGTCTTCCTCTTCATTTAATCCCGCTAGCCGGACATAGCCCCCTAAAGGTAACATCCGAATAGTATAAGCTGTATGGTCTTTACCTTGGTGGGCAAATAATTTTGGACCCATTCCAATTGAAAACTCACGGACACGAATTCCTGCCCGTCGCGCAAAATAAAAATGGCCAAATTCATGGATTACAACAATAATTGAAAAGATTAATAAAAATACTAATAGTGTTTTCATGGACACACACTTTCTAATCACTTGAGCCATTTTCGCTCAGACTTTAATTAATTACAGAATATATTTTACACTAGTTGGTTTTTGAACCAAGTTAGCTAGACTAGTGCATTAAATTCATCCACACCATCATCAAAATTGATGCAAATAGGGTTGAATCAAACCGGTCTAAAAAACCTCCATGACCTGGTAGAATTTTACCAGAATCTTTGACATTATAATGACGTTTGTAGGCTGATTCCACTAAATCTCCTAATTGACCAAAAATCGAAATCAGGATGATTAAAATAGGAATATACTGCATTTGACTATGGTTTACTGGGAAAATCCATAGAAATAAGAGTGACACCAATAAAGAGGTTGCAGTTCCTCCCACCATACCCTCAACGGTTTTCTTGGGTGAGATTTCAGGCGCTAATAAGTGTTTTCCAAATTTACGCCCGACTAAGTATGCACCAATATCCGTTGACCAAATCACGACAAACACGAAAGCTAAGGTAGCTAGGCCCATATCACGTATAATGATTAAATAACGGAAGCCAGACCCAATGTAAAGTGCCCCTAATATCAAAATAGCCGCTTGAGTAAAATTAAAGGTGCGATGTTTGAAGACACTTAAGACTAACAACAACAAACAACATAAATAGAAAAATAAAGAAGTGTCTAATCGGTGACTTAGTAAAACCTTTGTGTAATATTGGGGTAAAAGCATGGAAAGTAATGCAATTGAAGATATTACACCAATCAAAGATAAGTATTGTATTTGAGCCATTCGGGCTAATTCATAAAGTGATACTAAACCAATCACAGCAATAGCAAAGGCAAAATAACCCTGCCCTAAAATAATAAAGGGTAAGAAAATAGCCAAGCCAAGCAAAGCTGAACGAACTCTGACTTTCATATAACTCCCCCTTATCTTTTAAAGTACTTTACCATAACGACGTTGCCTTTGACCATATTCTTGAATTGCCAAATCTAAAGCCTCGGCATCAAAATCCGGCCAAAGAGTATTGGTAAAATAAAATTCGCTATAAGCCACTTGCCATAAGAGAAAATTAGATAACCGTTCCTCACCACTCGTCCGAATCATTAAATCTGGTTGGGCATAAGCTCCTAACTTAGCTGACATTAGGTGTTGCTCGATATAAGTTTCATCCACCTGGTCTGCTTGGATTCGTCCAGCTTGAATTTCTTGACCAATGGCTTGCATTGCTTTAGTAATTTCTTGACGTCCGCCATAATTGATAAGAAAATTCAAGATCAAACCCGTATTATGCTTGGTTTGGTCTAAGGCAGTTTCAATAATTTCTCTAGTTGCACTTGGCAAGGTAGATAAATCACCCATAACTTCTAATTTAACCCCCTCTTCCATCAACTCAGGAAGATAGGTTTTAAAAAACTCCTTGGGTAAATCCATTAAGAACTTAACTTCTTTTTCAGGACGACCCCAATTTTCAGTTGAAAAAGCATACAGTGAAAGAACCTTAATTCCTAATTGATTGGCACGTTTCGCCACTTTCTTAATCGTCTGAGCTCCTTGATGGTGGCCAGCAACCCGCGGCAGCAAACGTTTCTTTGCCCAACGCCCATTGCCATCCATGATAATGGCCACATGGTTGGGAATTGCTTTAAATTTATTATCCATAAGACTCTCCTTCTTACTACACTTAGAATCTATTATACTTAAAGCATATTGTTTTTTCTAGCCATTTTACATTTTCTTAAAGAAGACTATGAGCTGGGCCATCTAACCATTAGCAAAAGATCTAATTAGACAAAAAAACAAACAAGATAAACCATGACTTTCTGCTCAATATAAGCGTAATCTGAATGGTATCCTGTTTGTCGCTTAGGAAGTAAATTCCTAATTATTCATAATTTCATCTTCTTTAGCCTTAGCTAAAGCATCTAATTCTTTAACCTTTTCATCAGTGATCGCTTGGATTTGTTTTTCATAATCTTTCACATCATCTTCAGTTAATTCATTATTCTTTTCTAATTTTTTAGCCGCATCAATTTGATCACGACGAATATTACGGATTGAGATTTTAGCAGTTTCGTTTTCTTTACCGACAACTTTCACCAATTCTTCCCGTCGCTCTTTAGTCAAGGCTGGAATAACTAGGCGAATCACATCTCCATCTGAGGTCGGGTTAATCCCTACATCAGATTGTAAAATGGCTTTTTCAATCTCGGTGGTTGACGATTTATCATAAGGTGTCACCAAAAGCATCCGTGCTTCTGGCACAGTAATACTAGCTAATTGATTTAATGGTGTTGGTACTCCATAATAAGTGACTTGAATCCGATCTAAGATACTTGCATTGGCAACACCTGCACGGATAGAAGCTAATTCTCGTGAGAAAGCTTCGACAGATTTGGCCATGCGGTCTTTCGTTTCTTTTAAAATTGTATCTGCCATAATGACATCCTCCTGCTTTATTTATCAATTAATTATAACATAAAAAATCTGTTAAGACAAAATGATGTTCTAGCAATCGCCGACGAATTTTTCAGATTGTTTTGATTGAATCTCATTTCCTGGCTAACTATTCTTTTTGTCTCACTTAACAGCTTAGCTTGTAAAAAAAGAGTTGAGCCAAGGCCCAACTCTAAAATACTATTCTGTTTTGTACTTAGTGGCCACGGACAATCGTTCCAATATTTTCACCTTTAACGACCCGTACAATATTACCGGGTTCATTAAGATTAAAGACAATTAAAGGAATATCATTATCCATTGATAATGAGGATGCAGTTGAATCCATAACTTTTAAGCCTTTAGCAATTACATCTAAGTGAGTCAAGTTATCATATTTAGTGGCGTTTGCATCAACATTAGGATCGGCATTGTAAACACCATCCACATTATTCTTAGCCATCAAAATTACATCGGCATCAATTTCAGCAGCACGTAGAGCTGCTGTGGTATCAGTCGTGAAGTATGGGTTACCTGTTCCGCCTGCGAAAATAACCACCCGGCCTTTTTCTAAGTGGCGGGTTGCCTTACGCCGAATATAAGGTTCAGCAATTTGGCGCATTTCAATTGAAGTTTGAACTCGAGTTGGCACACCTGCATTTTCAAGCACATCTTGCAAGGCTAAGGCATTCATAACAGTCGCTAACATACCCATATAATCAGCTTGAGCGCGTTCCATACCCATTTCTTGGCCAATATTGCCCCGCCAGATATTACCGCCACCCACAACGATACAAATTTCCGTACCTAATTCATATACTTTTTTTAATTCAGCTACCATCGTCTTAATTGTAGCAGGGTCAATCCCAAAACCTTTTTCTCCAGCAATGGCTTCGCCACTCAGTTTTAAGACGATGCGTTTATATTTAATCGCTTCGTTTGTCATAAGTTTTCCTTTCTTAAGGTCATGCTTTTATAAAAGAAGACTGTGCAAAAAGCATCGGTTGCTACAGTTATTTATAAAAACATCTACTTAAACGCAGTAGCCGATTGGATGAAACTTCGGTGCTCTGCTCTTGTTTCGTCCTAATCGGCTGTGCGGGGGCGGGCAGACAAATTGAAAATCTGATAATTTCAACTTTGGCCCGCTCCCAAAAAGGCCCCCGTAGGGGCCAAAGTTAAAAATTATTTTTTCATTTGAGCTGCAACTTCATCTGCGAAGTTGTCTTGACGTTTTTCAATACCTTCGCCCACTTGGAAACGAACGAATGAATCAATTTGACCGCCACCATTAGCTGTTACATATTTAGAAACAGATAAGTCTGGTTCTTTAATGAAATCTTGTTCAGTTAATGAGATTTCGGCTAAGAATTTATGCATCCGACCTTGAACCATTTTTTCAACGATATTGGCTGGTTTCCCTTCAGCTAAAGATTTTTCAGTTTGAACTTGTTTTTCATGTTCATATACTTCAGCATCTACTTGATCAGGATTTACATAACGAGGGTTGATGGCAGCCACGTGCATTGCGACATCTTTAGCAACCGCTTCATTGCTAGCGCCAGTGATTTTAACGATAGCAGAAATTGAACCACCCGCATGAACGTATTCACCAAAAACATCAGCATCTTCTTTAGTTAAAACTGCGAAACGACGGAAGTCTAATTTTTCACCGATAACTGTCGTAGCTTCAGTCACAATGGTATCAATGGTTTTACCATCAATTTCAATTGCTTTAGCTGCTTCAATGTCAGCAGGTTTATTTTCAGCGACTGCTTTAACAATGGTAGCTACTAGGTCTTGGAATTTTTCATTCTTAGATACGAAGTCTGTTTCTGAGTTAACTTCAACGATTGCAGCAGTATTGCCGTCAACATAAGTAGCAGTTAAACCTTCAGCTGCAATACGGTCAGCTTTCTTTGCAGCTTTAGCTAGACCTTTAGTCCGTAGGAAATCTACGGCTGCATCCATATCGCCATCAGTTTCAACTAAGGCATTCTTAGCATCCATCATACCTACACCGGTCATATCACGTAATTCTTTAACTTGTTTTGCAGAAATTTTTGACATTAAAATACTTCCTCCTTATATCCTTCTGTAGCATATTATAACAAAGACAATAGTCAGTGACCATTCTTTTAAAATAAAAAAGCTATCTTAACACAGGCGTAGGCAGAACCCGTGATCAACCCTGTATTAAGATAGTTTGATTAATTAATTATTCAGCATCTGCTGTTTCTTCTTTTTCGAATAAGTTGTCGAAGAATTCTTTATCAGAAGCTTCTTCTTCAGTACTTTCTTCAGCTTGACCTTGGTTAGATTCGATTACGGCTTCAGCCATAGTGTTAGCAATCAATTTGATTGCGCGGATTGCGTCATCGTTTGATGGGATAACAGCATCGATTTCATCTGGATCACAGTTAGTATCAACCATAGCTACCACTGGGATATTTAAGGTATGAGCTTCTTTAACTGCAATTTGTTCTTTACGAGGGTCAACCACAAAGATTACATCTGGAATCCGTGGCATATCTTTGATACCACCTAAGTTTTGTTCAAGACGAGCTAATTCTTTACGTAATTGAAGCACTTCTTTCTTAGGAAGTAAATCAAACGTGCCATCTTCTTCCATCTTTTCGATTGATTTAAGACGACGAATTGATTGTTGGATAGTTTCCCAGTTAGTTAATAAACCACCTAACCAACGATGGTTAATGTAGTATTGACCTGAGCGTTCAGCGGCTTCTTGGATAGCTTGTTGAGCTTGTTTCTTAGTCCCAACAAAAAGTACGACACCACCATCAGCTGAGTTGTCACGCATAAAGTTATATGCTTGATCCACTAACTTCACTGTTTTTTGTAAGTCAATGATATAGATACCGTTACGTTCAGTAAAGATATACTTTTTCATTTTAGGGTTCCAACGACGTGTTTGATGTCCAAAGTGAACACCAGCTTCAAGCAATTGTTTCATAGAAATTACTGCCATTTTTTCATTCCTCCATTTGGTTTTTTTCCTCCGCTTATCGCATAAAAGACCTAGACTCCCGTGAGAAGCACCCTAGAACTTAACCATAAGCGTGTGTATTGGCCATAAGACCGCTTTTTATTGTACAATAGTCCTAACCAGATATCAAGTCTTTCACCCGATTTATTATTTTACCTCAAAGGAGTTGCTTATGGACATCATTAATCATTATCTCAAAGACTGGGGTACAGATACCTTCTGGCAAAGACCCTTGAATGACCTGGATATCGTTGCACTCAATGAATTAGTCTATCTCCCCTTCAATCTCTACTTCCAACAAAAAGATCGTTGGACCCTAATCGATCTTTGCCATGCCTTCAATCTAAACGAAAGTGTCCATATTGTAGATAATCCTTTCTTAACCACGCCGGACCGGCTCAAGCTGTTTTATACACTAGCTAATAGCCCTCGCTTTTCCAACATAATTTGTCAAAATTTCACCGAAGTCATTGACCCAGACAGAGAAATGCAGTTTTGTGCCATGACCTTCCAATTAAAAGAAGATTTAAGTCTCATTTCCTACCGTGGCACTGACGATACCCTGATTGGTTGGAAAGAAGATTTAAAAATGGCCTACCAGGAAACTGTCCCAGCGCAACTGGCGGCCCGGGATTATTTTGAAAATTTTGCCCAAAGCCACAGTCATGGAAAATATATCTTAGTTGGCCACTCAAAAGGTGGCAATCTTGCCCTCTTTGCAGCGGTCTTCTCCAAACAATATTATCAAGACCGTATCCAATCCATTTATTGTTTAGATAGTCCCGGTTTACAAGCTATTATTTTAAAGAGCCAAGCTTATAAGCGGGTACGCCGCAAAATCAAACGCATTGTCCCAGAAGACTCCTTAGTTGGTTATATGCTTTTTCATGACTGTCATCCCACCATTATAAAAAGTCATCAACGAGGGTTTTCCCAACACGATTGTAAACTTTGGCGGGTTCAAGACCAAGCCTTTATCCCTTGTCCAAAAAATTCACGGTTAAGTCAGATAATGGACCAAGCCTTAAAAATTTGGGTTGATCAAGTTCCGAATGAAGATCTAGATTTTTTTGTTGAACACCTCTTCCAACTACTCGACCAAATGAAATATACCACCCTCAATGATCTGGAAAAAGAAAAGTCTATCCGTGATTTTCTCCATAAATTAAGAGGAGTGTTTGGTAAATCTGACCCAGAAACCCGCCGCAAATTAGAAGGTATCACGGGGCAACTCCTCAAAGCTTGGCACCAAAGTAGTCACCAATGGAATCTTGCTGCCTACCAAACCTGGAAAAGTAATCTAGCTTGGGACTTGTCAAAATCTAATTTAGAAGAGTTCTTTGCCCAATTTAATTTTCTGCAAAAATAAGCCAAACAGAAAAGGACTGAACTTTTTTCGTTCAGTCCTTTCCTGTTTGATTTGGCTTTTTATATTTAATCCACTTAAAACCGTTTAGACCGCTTTGCAAGCGGTGGATTTAAAATTTCAGACCAAATCACTGCCTGTTGGATATTAGCAACCTGTTTTTTCCGTTTAACCGCCACCGGCTTAACCGGACTTTTTGCACTCAGCTGTGGCTTTTTTTCCAACTGCTTAAGCTCACGCTTGGCCTTATGAACCTTTTGTGACACCTTTATCTTGAGGTCTTGGTCTAGGAGGTCATCCACTTGAGCCATTAAATCCTTGGATTCCGCTAAATCCAAATCTAATAACTGATCAACCTCTTTAAAAAGTGCATCCCGATGTTTTGCCTTAATATCATTTAAAGCAGGGGCTAGATTTGTTTTGGCTTTTTTTTGACTAAGATTAATTAACTCTTGTCTTAACGTCTGTTTGGGTGAACGTGACGCAGCCACTTGGCGTTTATACTCCTCTTGTAAAGCATCTAACTGGACATTTGCTTGATCGATCAAGTCTTTAAATCTGTCAAAAAGCATTCCTCTCACCTACTCTTGGATTTGTTGGGTACTGTCAGAATCAGTATCCGTTCCATTTTCAGCAATTGCTTCCCGCATCTTTGTATCAGATTGAATATTCTTAAGGTTATAATAATCCATCACACCTAAGTTTCCTGCCCGGAAAGCCTCTGCTAAGGCAAGCGGCACTTCAGATTCGGCTTCAACGACCCTAGCCCGCATCCGTTGGACTTCGGCAATCATTTCTTGTTCTTCAGCCACTGCAAAAGCCCGACGTTCTTCTGCTTTAGCTTGAGCTACATTCTTATCAGCCACCGCTTGGTCTGCTTGTAATTTAGCCCCAATATTCCGGCCGACATCAACATCCGCAATATCGATGGATAGGATTTCAAAGGCTGTACCAGAGTCTAAGCCTTTACGCAAGATAGTTTGGGAAATTGAATCGGGATTTTCTAAAACAACCGAATGAGTTTCGGCCGAACCAACCGTGGTAACAATACCTTCACCAACCCGGGCAATAATTGTTTCTTCACCTGCCCCACCGACTAATCGTTCGATGTTAGCACGAACCGTTACTTTAGCCTTGGCCTTTACTTCGATCCCATTACGAGCCACCCCAGCAATAATTGGGGTTTCAATCACCTTAGGGTTTACCGATACTTGGACGGCCTCAAAAACATTCCGTCCTGCCAAATCAATGGCTGCTGCTTGTTCAAATTCTAGGTCAATATTTGCACGTTGCGCCGCAATTAATGAATCGACAACTTGGTTAATGTTCCCACCGGCTAGGTAATGAGCTTCTAACTGGTTGGTATTTAGACTCAAGCCTGCCTTGGTGGCTTTAATCAAGGGTTGAACAATTATGGCTGGTGAAACACGCCGGATCCGCATCCCAATCAAATCACCAATTCCTATCTTTACACCAGAGAAAAAGGCGGTAATCCACAAGCCTACAGGCACAAAGTGGAAAAATAAAATCAATAAAAATAAGATAAGGACTAAAACGACAGCTAACCCAATATTAATATCCATCTTCTACTTCCTTCCTTACATAAATCTGCGCACCAGAAACTTTGACCACTCGAACCCACTCGCCTGCGCGAATTAAATCTTCTTGACTAATGGCCTGACGAAAATCCCCAGAGAAATCTACCCGCCCGACGGGACGAAGATCATTAAGAACCCGACCACGAGCTCCTATCAAATTACTTAAATCATCGTGACTGGAATAACCAGATTTTTGGTTCAAGCTCAGGTTTAAAACTAAGCTGCCCGCCATGACTGGTTCCTTACCACCCCTTAAGTAAGCGTAGATAAGAAAACCAGCAAAGATTAAAGCAAGCACCATTAGGGTCAAAAAGTATTCAAGGGTCAACAGCGATTGGTATAATCCAAAGCCAGCTAAAATTAAGCCTGCAAAGCCGAGGAGGCCGGCTGTAGGTGTGAATAATTCTAAGACAAGGACAAAAATCCCAGCGACAAAAAATAAATAATCACTCCAGCCATTCTGCCAAACTTCAAAAAATACGGCAAAACTAACTAGGGATAAAATACCAAAAAGCCATGAGGGGCGAATAAAAATTGCGGTTACCACAAGTAATATTCCGAGAAAGAAAAAAAATAACATAGGTCTCTCCTCTCAAGTACTTTTAGACAATTTATTTTATCGGTTGCATTTGCGCTTCACGATAAGCCACATCATTTTTAATCAAGGTATACAAGGTAGAAGTAATTGGTACGGCGAAAAGCATTCCCACAATTCCAAATAAACCACCGCCAACTGTGACAGCCACTAATATCCATAAGGCAGGTAGACCTAGTTTACCGCCAACTACTTTTGGATAAATAATATTACCCTCGATTTGTTGTAACACTATAATGAAAACCAGAAAGGCTAAGCCCTGTAAAGGAGACTGAACTGAGATTAAGAGAAAACCAACTATCCCAGAAATATAGGCACCTAGAACAGGAATCACCGCTGTCACACCCGTTAAGGCTCCAATCATACTTGGATAGGGAAAACGGAAAATCATCATCCCAATTGATACTAGCGACCCAATAATGAGGGCTTCAATTAATTGTCCTCCGATAAAACCTGTAAAAGACCGGTTGGCTACGTCTAAGACATAATGGAGACGACGACACCAGGTTGCTGGTAGGTAAGCTTGGCCTAAGCGCTTAAATTGTTCAGCCAACTTCTCTTTAGAAAGGAGAATATAAATAGCTAACATAAGAGCTAAGATTCCATTCACGATTCCACTTAAAGTCGTAGTAATCGTCGCTAAAGTCCCGCCAATGAGATTTTGTGAAAGATTATTTAAGAATCCTACCAAACGGCCCGTAATATTTTGAATGTCAAAATTTTCGGCGGCTTGTGCCAAGGGTGGGAAGAAATCCTCATGGTCGACAATAAAACTTTGAACTTGGTTGACCAACTTAGGAATCGCATTGACGATTTCTAAGACGACCGACACTAATTGCGGAATCACCAGATTTAGGACAAAAACCAAAACAAGCAGCACGGTAATAATCGCCAAGAATAAGGAGACCGGACGCCGGGTCTTTTTAACCCATTTTGCATCCGATTCTGTAAAATAAATTTTCTCAATTTGCTTCATAATAATATTTAAAATAAAGGCCAGGACCCCACCAATAAAAATTGGTTTGAGGACACTCAAAGCAGTACGGAAAAAAGCAAGAATTACTTGATGGTTAAGTAAAATTAAGATAATAAAAGCAATAAAAATAATATATTTAATTAATAGTCGGTCGAGCCGATCATCTTTTTTCATAAGGCAACTCCCTTCAAAAATATTATAACATCAAAGTTATCATAAGCTCCAGCAAGAACATCAATTTTTCATTTATTTTCCCTTTAAACAAAAAGCAGAGCCCAGCTTCTAGTTTTTCTTAGAGAAAAAACTAGGCTTAGCTCTGCTAATTCAATTAGACCGATTAAAGGGTCGGATTTAATACTTGGGTGTCAAAGGTCAAGTGATCATCCACATAGTCAACCTGAATGGTTGAGTTCGGCATCACTTTACCAGCAATAATTTCTTTGGCCAAAGGCGTTTCCAACTGTTTGGTGATAAAGCGTTGGAGTGGCCGTGCACCATACAAAGGATCGTAACCAGAATCCGCCAACCATTCAACTGCTTGGTCAGTCAAATCTAAGTGAATATCTTGTGCTTGAAGACGGCTTTGGAGTAAAGCCACCATTTTCAAGACAATCTTAGACATATTAGCCCGGGTTAATGGTGAGAACATAACAATGTCGTCAATCCGGTTCAAGAATTCTGGCTTAAATTGTTGTCGTAAGACTTGTTTTACTTGTTGGGTAGTTTGGTCTTCGATATGACCTTGGTCATCCACCCCTTCTAAGAGGAGATGAGACCCAACATTAGACGTCATAATCACGACGGTATTCTTGAAATCAACTGTCCGCCCCATTGAATCGGTCAAACGACCATCATCCAAGACTTGCAAGAGAATATTGAAGACATCTGGATGGGCTTTTTCAATTTCATCTAACAAAACAATGGTATATGGATTACGACGGACCGCTTCAGTTAATTGGCCGCCCTCTTCGTGACCAATGTATCCTGGAGGGGCTCCGACTAAACGAGACACGGTATGTTTTTCCATGTATTCGGACATATCAATCCGAATCATATGGTCTTCAGAGTCAAAGAGTTGTTGGGCTAAGGCTTTAGCCAATTCAGTTTTACCGACTCCAGTTGGACCTAAGAATAGGAAGGAACCAATTGGTTTAGAAGGATCCTGGATACCAGCCCTTGACCGTAAGACAGCTTCAGTGACCCGTTCGATGGCTTGGTCTTGGCCAATCACGCGTTGAGCTAACACCTTATCTAAGTTCAATAACTTAGTCCGTTCACCTTCGACTAATTTAGAAACCGGAATACCCGTCAAACGACCGACCACTTTAGCAATTTCTTCATCAGTCACAGATTCTTGGGTTAGCTTATGGTCATTTTCTTGTTCTGCTTCATTTAAGGCTTTAAGTTCTTTTTCCAATTGCGGAATCATACCATGCCGGAGTTGAGCTGCTTTTTCTAAATCGTAATTTGATTCAGCTTCTTCTAAATCATGGCGAGCTTGGTCTAATTCTTGACGTTTATTGCGGAGAGCATTGATGGATTCCTTTTCAGTTTCCCAACGCATCTTCAATTGATTGGCTTGTTCTCTTAAGTCAGCTAATTCTTCTTGGAGAATTTCCAAACGCCGTTTTGAAGCATCATCCTCTTCTTTTTTGAGGGCTGCTTCTTCAATTTCTAAGGTCATCAAGCGTCGATTAACTTGGTCCATTTCCAAAGGTACAGAATTTAATTCCATCCGGATAGTAGCACATGCTTCATCAACCAAGTCAATAGCCTTATCAGGTAAAAACCGGTCGGTAATATAACGATTAGACAAAGTTGCGGCTGCCACTAGAGCCCCATCATGGATATTTACCCCATGGTGGATTTCAAACCGTTCTTTTAAGCCCCGCAAAATCGTAATGGTCGCTTCCACATCTGGTTCTTTAACCAAAACTTTTTGGAAACGACGTTCCAAGGCTTTGTCTTTTTCAAAGTTTTGCCGATATTCATCCAAGGTCGTCGCCCCAATACAGTGGAGTTCACCCCGGGCAAGCATTGGTTTTAATAAGTTGCCCGCATCCATAGATCCTTCCGTTTTACCTGCCCCGACAATGGTATGGATTTCATCAATAAAGAGCAAGATTTGGCCTTCTGATTTTTGGACTTCTTTAAGAACTGCTTTCAAACGTTCTTCAAATTCACCCCGGTATTTAGCCCCGGCAATCAAGGCCCCCATATCTAGGGAGTAAATTTCTTTATCTTTTAAGTTATCAGGGACATCCTTACGGACAATCCGTTGGGCTAGACCTTCAACAATGGCCGTTTTACCCACCCCAGGTTCCCCGATGAGGACTGGGTTATTTTTGGTTTTACGGGTTAAAATCCGGATGACATCACGAATTTCTTCCTCGCGCCCAATGATTGGGTCCATTTTATTATTTTTTACCGCTTCATTAAGATTTACGGCATATTGTGACAAAGCTTCATAAGTTTCTTCAGCATTTTGTTGAGTCACGTGATCGCCTCCTCTAATTTCATCAATCTTAGCCTTTAAGTCAGCTTCCTTTAAGTCTTGTTGGGTCAAAAACTCAGTGAGCGGATTATGCTTTTGTTTCATTAAAGCTAAGAGGACCATTTCTGTGGCAATAAACTTATCCCCATTGTCCTCAGCTAATTGACCCGCATCCGCGATTAATTGATTCATCCGTGGACTAATGGCTTGGCCATAATTCACATTGGATCCGGAAACTTCCGCAATTTTATCAATTTCATTCTCAACCAGACGCTTAAAGGCCTCGGTATCAATATTTAATTCATCATATAAGTGTTTCGCAAAATGGTCTGCCTGTAAGAAAACCAACCATAAATGCGGTAAATCAATTTCTTGGTGATGACGACGCATCGCAATTTGTTGGGCTTCGCCAATGGCTTGTTGCATGGTCGTAGTCATTTTATCAATCATCATGTCACAACCTTTCTCGTAACTTTGATATTGGTCAAATAAAGTCAAACTTTTTCTTCTAAAAAAATTGCTAAAAGCTTATTTATAACTTTTAACAATTCTTAGTATATACCTTTAGTCAAAAAAGGTCAAATGTTTTTATGGTTTTGGTCAAACTTTTCTCCATCAGTTAATTGAGAGGCCTGGTCATCATATAAGTCTAAGAAGAAATCAAAGGATAAGGATTGTAATTTAATTCCTTCTAGCTGATTAACAAAGCTAGGTAACTCTTGTTTTATTTCTTCTATAAAGCTTAAGAGACTGGATAAATCTATCTTTATCTGTGACGTACGAGTTAAATAGATATCTTCTACATACTCTAGGAGTCGGCGACGATCTGCTAACATCAGTTGGGGAAAGCCAGTTCGAATATCCGTCGCAATATGACTTTGGGCTACTTCGATAAGTAAAAGTAATTGGCAATGCCCGACTGGCGCCGGGCTCAGATGGTTTAAATTAATGGTATGGGTTAGTAATTGAGCGCGAGACACCTCACCCCTCCTCACTTTGAAAATCTATAAATTGATAACGTTGGCGAATTAAGTCAACCGTGTGGGTCCAAATTTCTTTTTTATCATCTTTATAAAGGTAAGCCTGACCTAAAAAGATTGCTGCTTTATATACTTCTTTATAGTCTACTTGATGGGCCTTGCCAACTTGAGGGTCAAAATATAAGTAATTTGCAAAAGGTTTTTTGACATTCATTTTAATGAATTCCTCGGTTAGATTATATTCAACAAAATGATCCTTGCAGCCGTGCCAGAAATAAAGTGGCATATCTTTTAGATTGTCTTTATGCAATGACAAGTCTAAGGCAAAAAATTCTTGGTAAAGACCCAAGGCTTTCAAGAGTCTATTTTCGTCGTGTAATAAGGTTTCGGCATTCAACTGACTATCATCTTGATTCATCCGGATTAAATGACGGGCTAATTTTAAGAGTTGGGGTGAACCCATTAAGACTGCAGCCGATTTTATTCCAAAATTTTGGCTAAGGAGCATACAAGAAGTAATCCCTCCCATTGAAATCCCTGCAACCGCCACATAGTCATCCTTAATTAAGTTCTGGTCACGGTAGGCTGCGACTAATAACGGAAATTCTTTGACATTCGCCAAAATGGTTTCAATAAATTCTTGGTTATCAAAGGGAAGGTCTTCTTGACGGCGCAGGCCATGATGAAGACAATCTGGTATTAGCACCCGGTAGCCTTGTTTGGCTAACTCAAAACCAGCAGCCGCACACTCTTCACGGCAGGAAGTCCAACCATGATAGAAGACCACTAAGGGTCGCGCTTGGTCTATCCCCTCTTGGGCAACAAACTCTAAGAGGGGTATCGATGCAACTTTTTTTTCAATAATTTCAACTGACATGGTCGACTTCTCCCTATTCACAGATTTACTTTAATATAGTAAAAAAATTTTACAAAGTCCAACAATTCGCTATAATAAAGTGTAGTAGAAAGGGGTAGCTGCATGCAACAACACCTAATTGCCATCGATTTAGATGGCACCACCTTAAACGACCAATCCCAATTAAGTGAAAAAACGATTGAAACCCTACGCAAATTAGACCAATTAGGTCATTTAGTTTGTATTGTAACCGGTCGACCTTACCGGAATAGTCGTGATATATACCGCCAAATCGGCTTAGATAATCCCATTGTAAATTTTAACGGTGCTTATTGCCATTATCCTAGTCGACCAGCTTGGCTAGGCGGATATCATTATGAATTGGATAAAGAAATTGCCTTTGATTTGCTAACCAAACAGGATGAGTTAGGAATTGACATGATCTTGGCTGAAGGAAAAGAACAACTTTATTCTTCCAACCTAAATATTCCAGACAGTCCCTTTTTCCCAAAGGATTCCAATCTTATTGCTAGCCTGAACCGTAAATCCCTTTTAGATAATCCGACTGCCCTTACTATTCTTTGTGCTGAAAGTAATATGAAGGTCATTGAAGACAGAATTATTGCTCATTATGGGGATAGTGTTTCCGTTAGAACTTGGGGTGGAGTTTTACCTTTACTAGAAGTCATTCATGCAGGAATCTATAAGAACCGCGGCGTCCAAGCCATTGCCGATTTTTATCATATTCCTCTCCAAAATATCTTGGCTTTTGGAGACGAAAATAATGATTTAGAAATGCTCCAATATGCCGGTTTAGGGGTAGCCATGAAGAATGCTGTGCCAGAAGTTTTAGCTGTGGCAGATGCCGTGACCGATTATACCAATGACCAAGATGGCTTAGCCTTATTCTTGGAAGAATATTTTAATCTGAAATAATCATTTAATAAAAAATAATTAAAGCTTGGCTAATTGTAGGCCAAGCTTTTTTATTATCGACTTATAAAAATCGTCTCAAAGATGAAGGAAATTTGAGCGGAAGGTTAAGAATATTCTATGGTTTTCGCTAGAATGGGTGGATTGTATTCGGTGAATCCAGCGATGGACTTGAGATCATGCGTTCACCGATTTTGCCAGAAACTCTAGATTATTCCCACCCCAAAAACTAAATATATCAAAAAGCACGAATAAAAAATGAAGGGAGCTGGGCTTTTTGCCCGCTCCCCGAATTGTTATAAATTAGGATTCGTAAAATTTCCGGCTGTCTGTCATACCGGCTTTCATTTTATCCATTCTTTCTTGTTGCTGCCGGGTTAAGAAATGACCATTAACCCGGATTGATTTAATAATATTGACGAAGGCCTTGGGATCGACTTCTTCCACGGCCATTTCTAAGTCGAAGAGTTCATACCGGTTAATCACAACCATTAAAACCTTTCGTGTCGAATTAGAATAACCCCCGTAGGCATCCAAAATAGTAATTCCCCGATGAAGATTGGCATAAATTGACTGAACCACTGGATTAACCTCACTGGTAACGATAAAAACAGTTAAACGTTCTTCATTCGTATGGATGATATTAATCATATAAGAAGTAACGAACATAGAAATTAGAGTAAATAGGGCTAACTCTAGCGAATAAATGGCCGCTGAAAAGCCAATAATAATCATATTCATCATAAAGTTCAAAGAGCCCACATTCATCCCAGTCTTACGGTGAATAACCATTGAAACAATATCTAGACCACCTGAGGACATCCCATAACGAATTAAGGGTCCAATCCCCACACCGGCAATCACCCCGCCGACAATGGCATTCAACAAGGGTTCGGATGAAATTTGAGTAATCGGGATTATATTTGACGCTAAAGATGATACGGCAACCACAACTAGGGTTAGGAGGGTGAATTTACGCCCTAATTGCACCCAGGATAAGATGATAACTGGAATATTCATTAAGAAGTAAATTGTACCAGTTTGCACCATGATAGGTTGGGGGAGAAGATTTTCCAAGGCATAGGTTACTAACTGGGCGAAACCAATTAAACCACCAGAATAAATATGACCCGGAATTAAGAATAAATTCAAGGACACCCCAAAACAAAGGGATGAAAATAAAATCAAAAGAACCGTAAAAACATAATTTAAGGCTGGATATTTTACTAGTAAACGATTCATCACAAGAACTACCTACGCTTTTTTGCCATCGAGGCTGGTCTCAAATTCTTTAACTAAGTTTCGAGCAATGCCAGATCCCATAATCATGGTTTGATAAAGAGGTTCTGGATCTTGACCCACCCGCATCAAGGTCCTTAAAAAGATTTCGCCATCGCCAGCTAAAAATAGATTATAATAACCGGTCCGCATTTCATTAAGCTGGTTAATTAATTCTAAAGCTTGACCTTCTTGCGCCCGATCTTTCATATTATAGATATTACGATAGATTACTTGGGCATCAGCATAGTCATCTTGACCACCCTGAATAATTACTTCAATGGCTGAGGCACGATTTTTTTGAATTTGGAAATTCATACGATGTAACATATGTCCATTTTCAATTTCTTGGCTTTTAAGTGGCACCTTTTTACTATTTAAAAGTTGAACAAAATTATCATTAATCACAGACATTCTATCACTCCATTTCAGCTTATATAAGTCAGTATAACATATCAGGCTTAAAGTCACAGAAAATATATCCTAAATAAAATTTTTCTGTTATAATCTGTTTAAACAAATAAAAAGGAGTTGGATCCTATCTATGACAAGTTGTAAAAATTCGGCTGATTTAACAGAAATTATTAACCTTAAAGCCATTCAAGCCTTACCTAAAGCAACAGAACACTTTATTTCTGATATTCATGGTGAATTTGAAGCCTTTGACCATCTTAAACGATCATGTTCGGGTATCATTTCTATCAAAATAGCTGAATTATTCTCGGGAGAATTAACCCAGAAAGAACAAAATATTCTCTGTTTTACTATTTATTATCCCGAAGAATTTATTGAGAATAAAACGTATTCTTCAGACCAATGGAAGGTCTTACTGAACCGACTGGTTAAGGTCACCCGCCATGTTTCAAGTAAATATACCCGGTCCAAGGTACGTAAAGCCTTACCAGAAGAATATGCCTACATTATGGAAGAACTCCTTTATCAATACGACCAAGATTCAAATAAACAAGCCTATTATGACGCTATCTTCCAATCGATCATTGATTTGGACCTAGCCTCCCACTTTGCGGTCAGTCTAGCTCGGGTTATTCAGCAATTTGTAGTAGATCACCTGCATATCTTAGGTGATATCTACGACCGGGGGTCTCATCCAGATTCCATTATTGATGCCCTGATGGAAGTGCCTAGCATGGACTTACAATTAGGTAACCATGATATCATCTGGATTGGAGCTTATTCCGGTTCCCTCGCTCTTTTAGCTATCGCCTTACGGATTTCCTTACGCTATGGTCATATTCGTTTGTTAGAAGAAGGTTATGGTATTGATTTATCGCGTCTTGCTAAATTTGCGGATAAATACTATGAAGATAACCCCGCCTTCCATCCAAGAGGCATTGATAAAAATTCGATTCGTCCCGATAAATTCCTATCGATTACCAAAATGCACCAGGCTATCTCAATCATCCAATTTAAACTAGAAGGTCAAATCATCGATCGCCGTCCCGACTTTAAGATGGATGACCGCAAACAATTACATATTATGAATGAAGACTATAGTCAGATTACAATTGATGGTCAAACCTACCCCATTGAAAATGGGTGTTTCCAATTAGTAGATCCAGAAAAACCGTACGAATTAACCCTAGGTGAAGAACTATTAATTTTGGACCTTGCCAATCAACTCCAACACTCTAAACGGTTCAAAAAACATATTGACTTCTTAATGAGTCTGGGCCAACTTTATACTTTGAATAATGGGAACCTACTTTTCCACGGTTGCATGCCTTGTCTACCGAATGGCGATTTTATGCCAGTGACATTCCAAGGCAAATCCTATAGAGGTCGATCTTTAATGGATTTCTATGATCAAGCCATTCATGAAGCTTATAACCACCCTGAAATTACCGACGATCATGCCACCGATCTGGTATGGTATATCTGGTGTGGTGAAGGGTCAACTCTTTTTGGCAAGAAAACGATGAAAACCTTTGAACGATACTTCATTCCAGATAAGACTACCCATAAAGAACCCCAAAATCCTTATTATGAATTCCGTAATCATGAAGACTTCTGTGTTAAACTCTTGCAAGAATTTGGTTTAGATGAATCAGGTTACATTGTTAATGGTCATACCCCCGTTAAAGCCTTAAAAGGTGAGCGTCCAATTAAAGCCCATGGCAAGTGTTTAGTTATCGATGGGGGCTTATCCCGGGCCTACCAAAAAGAGACTGGCTTAGCTGGCTACACCCTGATTGATAACTCAAATGAAGTCTATTTAGTGGCTCACCACCCATTTACAAGCCGGGCAAACGCAATCAAAAATCTCCAAGAAGAACTTCCACAACAAGAAATTGTTTTTAAACGGGCAACCCGGAAAATGGTGGGCCAAACAGATATTGGCCACCAACTCAGTCAACAAATCAATGACCTCTTAGAAAAATAAGCGGGACTCGATTTTTACCTTGCTCCATTTAAAAAATCCTCAAAGTAATGGAAACTGGACCCTTTGACCCAGTCTCCTACTTTGAGGACTTTTTATTTTAACTTTACTATTTCTTTCCTTGAGGTTTGCCTGCTAATAAGCGAAGGCCATTTAAAATAACTAAAATCGTTGACCCTTCATGACAAGCTACCGCTAAAGGTAGAGGTAAAACGCCAAATAGATTTAAGCTAATTAAAAGGATGATAACCCCCACCGCAAAAATCATATTTTGATTAATAATATGATTTAAATGGTGACTCACTTGATAAGCATAGAGCAATTCTTGCAAGTTGTTCTTAGCAATTATCACATCGGATGATTCTAAAGCAACGGCTGAACCGGCCCCCATACCAATACCAATATCTGCAGCAGCTAGGGCCGGCGCATCATTGATGCCATCCCCAATCATACCTACAATCGCTTGCGTCTTTTGAAGATCAAGAACTTGATTGTATTTATCTTCCGGCATCATCCCAGCTTCAACATGGTCAATCCCAACTTCATGAGCAACAGCTTGAGCTACTTGAAGATTGTCGCCTGTTAACAAATGAACATCCACCCCGGCCGCTTTAAAGTCATTCACTGCTGCTTTAGCTTGGGGACGTATTTGGTCAGATAAGGCAAAGTAACCGACAATTTGATCCTTATCAGTAACTAAAACGACTGAATGGTTGGCTTGATAAGCTTGGCGGTAATTGTGGGGGTCAGCAAATTCAGTAAAATTGGCCGGTTTACCAATCATTAGGTCCCCCATTTTAAGTCCTTTACCCGCAACTTCTTCAACCTTAGCTGATTTACTTAAAGGGTGAATATCCATTTTGTCCAAATAAGTGACTAAAGCTTTAGCAATCGGATGGTTAGATTCTTGTTCCATGGTTATCACTTGAGCTAAATAAGCAGGATCAGCCATTTGAGAATCTACCACGGCAAAGTCCCCCACCGTTAAAGTCCCAGTCTTATCACTTAATAAAACAGACATTGAAGCTAAAGCTTCTAGGGCAGCACCCCCCTTGAAAAGAATGCCATGACGAGCCCCATTAGAGATAGCAGACAGGGTCGCCGGCGTCACAGAAGCCACCAAGGCACATGGACTGGCCACCGTTAGGAAGACCATCCCCCGGTAAAAGGCCTCTCTAAATGGTAGGCCTTGCCATTGCATCAATAGAAAAATGAAAAATGGCACTAATAATAAAACAGCGGTCACATAATAAGGTTCTATCTTATCAATACGTTTAGAGACCCGGGAAGGACGTTCTTGGGCTGTTTTAACCATTCGGATAATATTAGAGAAGATGGTCTGGTCGGCCGCTTTAGAAACTTCCAGATTAAAGGCATTTCCTTCATTGACTGTTCCGGCAAAAACTTCAGCTCCCGCTTCCTTGGCTACCGGCACAGATTCACCCGTCAAGGCTGCTTCATTTACTTGGACCACTTGGTCTGCATAACCATCAATCGGAACTTGGTCGCCTTTAGAGACTAAAACGCGGTCGCCTACTTGGAGGCTCTCCGTTTCAACCTCTAAAATTTCACCAGAAGCTTGGATTTTCTTAGCTTTTTGAGGCACTTGATTCATCAAGGCTTTAATTTCCTTGGTAGATTTTTGGTTGGCATAGTGTTCTAAGTTTTCGGCTAAGTTAAAAATAAAGAGTAACATGGCCCCTTCCATTTCATAATGGATCAAAGCCGCTCCGACCGCAGCTAGGACCATCAATAAATCAACATTCGGTTTTCTTTTTTCAAAGGTATCGATGACAGCGTGATGAGTCGATTCATAACCTAAAAAGATCATTGCAAGATATGTGACATAGGCTTGTAGGGGTTGGGGCAAGAAATAAGCGACAATAAACAAAAGTGTTCCAGCGACGAGTAAACGACCAGATTGCGTTGATAAAAAGTACTTTACCATAGTAATCCCTCCTAAATAATCTTTTACCCTTAATAAAAAATATCGCAAAAATAAGACATAGTAATACGTCTCACAATTGCGCTCTTGGGCGAACTGCTATGATTGGCGACTAGCCAATCATCCGGCTGCATGGGTTTCCACCGCTTGTTCGTTTATTAAGTTGTTTTTCTATACTTGTATTATAGGTTAATTCTTATTCAAATACAAGTCTTAATTGTAAAGATTCTAAATAGTAATTACTACAGATTAACCTTGACCGCCACGTTATCTTGCGACCTTAGCTTGGACACACTTTATTCCATTTGGCTACTAATCAAAGTAATTTCAATGCCGGTTTCTGATTTAAATTCTTCCAAAAACTTAGCTCTACCTGACCCATTCAAACTAGCCGATAAATAATATAAAGACTTAGCCTGCCCCTGTAATTCATGGGGGTGGAGACTGGAAATATGAATATCTTTTTGATGACAGAAATTGAATAAATTCATGAGGGCATTCTCGCCTGATAAGTCCACAAGCGCTTCAATATAATCTGACCGACTTTGAATCCGGTCTTTAATAGGACTAAAAGAAACCAAAATGATGACGATAGCAATTGTCACAACAATAGCCGCTTCATAGAAGCCAATACCAATCGTCAAACCTATACAAGCAGCCGACCAAAGTGAAGCAGCCGTGGTAAGGCCCCTAATTTGATTCCCTCGGGTGACCAAAATCGTCCCCGCCCCTAAAAAACCGATTCCAGAAATGACCTGGGCTGCCATCCAGGTCACGGACGAGGCTTCATAAAAATCATAAGCATAAACATTGGTCATCATCACCGTACATGCCGTCAAACAAACCAAGGTATGGGTCCGCAAACCCGCTGACCGGTTCGACTTTTCCCGTTCATAACCAAGAATGGCACCTACGACTATCGCCATAAGCACTCTGACTGAAATGGTAATAAAATTAAGCGCTTGAAAATCTAAATCAACTAATTCTTGAAAATTCATAATCTCCCTCCTTTTCCTCACTTAAATAGTTAATTATTAATATAAATCATTGAATTGGCTCACCTTTGTTACTAAATAACTATAGCTATATTTTATCATTTCTTCAGAAATAAGCTATTAATATAGGCAAGGAAAAAGCAGGTTAGTGATAGAAAATTGTGAATTTTCCATTACTAACCTGCTTCTAATTGGACAATTAATCAAATTTTTTAATCCATAATTATCATATATTAAATTGATTTACTTAAAATTAAAGCATAGGACATACACTCATCAATATTGGCTTCTGAATAGTACTGCATGGTCTTGTAATCCATTTTACCATTTGGAAAGACTGCATCTACCTTTAAATTTGCCTGACTAGCCAAAGCGCTCATTCGGTCCGGCTTGTAACACCTTAATTTTTGGACAAATGATTGCTTGCTTGATATTTGAGTCCAAGTATCTACCATGGCCTGGTCTTTCTCATCAAAAGCATAGACTCGCTTAAAATCAGAACCCAGAGCCATCTGCTGACCCGCTGCTTTTCGCCAGTAGTCAGGCTGGTAAACCTCAATATACGCTCTACCCTCAGGTTTCAACCAAGTATGAATCTGTTTTAAGAGCTTCAATTGATCGTCATCACTGCCTAGGCCAAAACCATCTAAATAATATACTAAATCAAACTTTTTAGATGGTTGAAATTGATAAAAATCAGCCTGGATAAACTCTACCTGACTGCCATACTTTTCTTGATTGACTTGAGCAATTTGATGAACCGTCTCATCAAAATCGAGCGCCGTTACAGTAGCTCCACGTAGATTTAAGTCAATAGCTGCTAATCCTACACCAGCCCCCAATTCTAGGGAAGTATAGGGGATTTTTCCTAATCTTTTAATCATCAAATCTGTTTGTTCTTGATAGTTTTCTAAGGTCATTTGACTGTAGAAGTCTTTCAAAGCAGCTTGGGTACCTTTATAAAATGTCTCATTTGTGTTCATTAATCCACCACCATAAATTTAAAGAAACAATTATAGAGGCGACGGCACCGCCTAAACTTGCTAAACCGGCAATTGGAACACACATGGCATTATTAACGTCGATTTGCTCATAAACCTCCTGTAGTGTTGACTATTTCTCTCCAAAACTGTCAGTGGTTCAGAATGCATTAATCCATTCATTTTATTTGGTTTGCTATCATTAAGTTCGTCGATTACTTTTTCCCTATAACTATTATTTAAAATTTTATATTTAACAAATTTTATTACATATCATCCTTAACGCCAACGGCTACCATTCGAGCTTTGGCACGGATTACTCCTTCGGCTTCCATTTCCATATTGACGATTATCTTGCGTTCACCAATCTCTTCTGGCCGTGCCGTAACGGTAATCAGGGCATCAATTGGGATAGGCTTCTTAAAGTCCACTTCGAGTCTTGCTGTGATATAACGACCAATCACGGTATCTTCTGTTAATTCCAAGCCCTTTTGATGGTGGTTAAACCATGCGGCTGATGCAGTCCCATGACAGTCAAAAATCATAGCAATCATACCACCGTATAGGTTTGCTGGAACACCACCGGTATATTGTGGATCAGATTTAATTTGGCAAATAGTCGTTTCACCATCCTCGCTTGGATAGGTATGGAGATGTAAGCCGTCTGGATTTTTAGGGCCACAACCCCAACAATGTTGGAAACGTTCACCGTAGGTATCTTGAATGGCAATTTTATGGGCATGTTCAGTCATTTTTCTAAGCTCCTTTTTAATCAAAATTTATATATTAATTTTATCATTACCCTATCATTAAAGCAATGGGAGCGTTTTATTTTTCCTTAAATGTTATAAAAAATATCAAATTCCGTTATATTCCTGTATAATAAGTTAAACACCCTAAGGAGGTCTTGTATGCAAATTATCATCTCCCCTGCCAAAGAAATGAACTTAGTTCACCCACTTGCTCAAGACTGGCAGCTAAGTGCTGAAAGCCAAGAAATTGTGACTCACTTAAAGAATTTAAGTCCCAGTGAATTAAAAAAGGCGTTCAAAATCAATGATTCGCTTTTGACTGAAAATTTAGCCTTTATCCGGGCCTTTGATCAAACCATAACATATAAGGCTATCGATATGTACCATGGTTTGGCCTACCGCTGGATGGACCTTGACGCTTTGGATCAGACCGCCCTAACCTATCTTGATGACCATTTAACCATCCTATCTGCCCTTTATGGCCCAGTTCCCGCTAATCAGGCCATAAAGCCCTACCGTTTAGATTTCACTACTTCGCTAAAGCTAGGTAAAAAAAGTTTAAAGGCTTATTGGAAACCGGTCTATAATAAAACTTTTACAAAAGGAGAGACTATCCTAAACCTAGCCTCTGATGAGTTTTCTAGCCTATTCAAGCAAACAGATTACCAGTGGATTGATTTTGAATTTCAAGAATTAAAAGAGGGTAAGGTCAAAAAGCACTCAACCATTTCCAAAAAAGGACGCGGTCGCATGGTTAAATTTCTCGCCCAGCATCAAATTGTTGATCTAGCAAAAATTAAAGACTTTAGCGAAGACGGCTACTACTATAAGGCTGACCTATCCAAACCGGACCTATTTGTCTTTGAACGTCTGGCTGACAATTGATTTTTGCCAATGAGAGTAAATAAAAAATAACCCGAATAATATTAAATAGTCCCCCTTAAAGTTGGACCTAAAACTTCCACTTAGGGGGACCATATTAGCAAGGTTATTTTAATTTTCTAAGGATAAATTTATCCTTCACCAAACCAAATATTAATTTCACGTTCAGCGGATTCAACTGAGTCGGAACCATGAACCACATTCCGCATATCTCCATTTTCATCAGGGCCCATGGCAAAATCTGCCCGAATAGTTCCCATATCAGCTTCGGCGGGATTTGTAACCCCCATAGTCTTGCGCCAAGTTTTCACCGCATCCGGACCATAGAAAGTTCCAACGACTAGTGGCCCTTCCATCATATATCTTTCAATTTGATGGTAAAAAGGCTTCTCTAGTAAATCTTCATAATGGCGAGCTAAAATTGCTTTGTCAGCCTGACGCATTTCTAGCCGCGTTAATTTAAAGCCTCGTCGTTCAATTCGCCGTAATACCTCACCGACAAGTCCACGCTTAACTCCATCTGGTTTCACAATAAATAATGTTTCTTGCATAAGCATCCCTCACTATTTTTTATTTTATTGTAGCATAAATATGTCAATGGAATAAAGCGTTATCATAGCTTTTATTACTCTTAGTATTGATTAATCATTTGACATTCTGCTTCTTGACGACTAATTTCCCCAGCATTACACCATGCCATTAATTGGACATCATGATTATTTAATTTATAAAATCGTAAAATAATCAAGGATATTACCAGGCCGATCGCAGACACAAAGCAGGATGCTGCCCACAATTTATCGGCACAACCAGCCATTTGTTGGGCATTTTCTCCTGATAGAAAACTACTGATTGATAGTGTAATCGCACCTAAGTACTTTATCTAATTTAACCATCATCTAATAAATTTCAGCTTACATCCGACCAAAGAATTAAGTTTTTTTGAATGTTTAATATAAATAAAGAAGTATGCAAAATGAATCATTGACTATAAAACTTCAATAAAATATAGCCCCCTTAAAATTGAATAAAAACTCAATTTTAGGGGGCTAATAAATATGTTTTTAACTTTTATCCTCTAAAAACTTAAAGATTTGATTATTAATTTCATCTAAGACATCCTCATAGTCTTTGCTATTGATATTCCCATCAATTAAGTTGGTTAAGAATGGTGAGGAAACTCTTAGATCAGTTAAACCTAAGTGGCCCACATCCGTTACATGATAATTAATAAATTTATCCTGATTGGCGTCGAGTAACTTCACATTCGTATGATACTCACTATCCCCTAGCTCTGGTAGTTTATCCCAAAGGGCATCGGAATAAATTTGCAAGACTGGCAAGGGATACTCTTCCTCAATGAAATTAAATTGATTTTCATCCGCACTGATAATATCCCCAAAGAAAGGAGCTTCTAACGATACAATTCCCTTAAATAATTGAGGCTCTTGGCGTCCAATTTCTAAAGCCGCCGCCCCACCTAAGGAATGTCCGGCTAAGAAAATTGTATCCTTATCAATGGGTTGATTAATCATTGATTCGAGTTGATTATCTTCTAACTGGTCAACTAGATATGCCATGTCTTCTACCTGTAAACCCACCCATTTTCTAAAATTATCTAAGCGTTCTTGATAATTTAGCCCTTGGTTTTGAGCCAGAACTTCTTGCATATAAGCCGTATCCACATTGATAATTTTGCCATCGGATAGGGTCGTAAAGAAGCTGTGGTAAGGATGAGATAAAGACATGACTAGATAACCCTTAGCAGCTAATTGTTGGAAAAGAATTTCATTAGACTGGTCAATCCCGAAAGACCCATGGGAGAAAATTAAGACTGGTAAATTTTTTTGAATTATTCTTAGGACACCAAACTCGTACGGGAATTTCCCGCTGACCTTTTTCCGTTTCATATTCCTTATAGGCCGTTTCATGCTTAAGATAAATTATCTGACTCTCAACCTCATCAGCCACGCCAGAATCAATTTGTCCAAAGGGTGGAAATACAAAAAAGAACAAAGCCACAAATACCATAATTAAAGAGCCCAAAAGCCCCAATAATTTCTTCCAAAGAGGTCTAATCTTACGAAAGAGAAAGACAAAGAAGCCGATCAGCGCTAGGATAGCTAAGAGCAAGAATAAATAATACATCAACAAATCTTCCAATAATTTATTAATCATATTAATAATACAAAGTTTAAGAAGCTAAAGTCAACCTAATTCCTATTATAATAATAAACTAATAAAATTGTTATAGTTGCTCTCAGTTTCATTTTGCTATATATAATCATCTAACTTTTCATTCCAAAATTTTAAGATTGCAAATCAAAGGATAAATGCAGCCACTTATATAAAAAAAGTCCAAACTGTCATTAGTCTGGACTCCCTATTATTTAATTATTGAATATCCACGTTACCCATTGAGGCCTTAATATCAATCACAGCATCATATTCTTGACTAGAGTTGCCATCGTTATTGACAGAGATATCTCCCATATCTGCATCAGTTAAATACTTATAATTACCATCATACATCTCAAGATCAACTAATCCCATGGATACTTTCATTTTAACAGTACCCTTACTAGCCTTCATCGAACCATCGAAACTCCCCATATCTAAATCTAAGTCAGAATCTCCAGCAAGTTCGACCTCATCAAATGCAATTGATCCCATATTTAAGTCTGCGGTTAAAGCACCTAAATTAGCATACTCTGCAGTTAAAGACCCCATTTGAAGGTCAAGAGCAGTCTGTCGAGATTTAACCTCTGATACAGATAGTGACCCCATATCCAGTTTAAAGGTCATTTGATCTAGGATATAATCCTTGGGGATTCGCACCGTAGTTAGAGCGAGAGAGTTATGGAAGAAGGGAAAGTCTACATGTGCAAATTTTTTACCACTATCTGTTATTCGAAGGGTATCGCCTTCTTGGTTGACCTTTATTTGCACTGCTTGATTGGAATACACTGGATACTCCACTTCAATCATAGGTTCATCACTGGGCTCAATCATAACTTCGTTCAAATTCAAGTCAATATCTAACGCTTTGATATCTTTATAATTATCAAAGTTTTGGGTATCCATCTCTTTTACACTTGATCCCAAAACAAAGCGACCTCCTGTTAAATAGAAAATACAAATACCAGCAAGGATAAATAGTAATAGCGCTTTCAAGGTTTTTATGATGACTCCCATGATTTTACCACCTTTCTTTGAGTACTGCTTGACTGTCTTTATTATATGAACTTGTCTTGATTTATTAATTAGACCTAAGTCGGATAGTTACTTTTTTACATTCTATTTGTCAAAAACCACTGATAATTCTCCTAGAAATTCACCTGAGAAAACATATAATAAATTGCAGAAACAAGCCCATGGGCCACCATAGCCGATAGAATATCTCGTTTTCGTTGGAGAAAGGCAAAAATGAAATAAAAAACAAGTGAAAGAATCAAGCTAGAAATCACACCTGCAACCAGGCCCTCACTCATAAATACGTTTGTTTGCCTATCGATAGCAAAAGGTAAGATCATGCCAATCCAAGTTAAGTAATTGGCATATTTATTCGTCAAATTTCCTTTAAAAAGATGGAGAGCTAAGGTATAAAAACTTGTTCGTAACGCAATTTCTTCAAAAATTGCACTATCTAAAGAAAGTATCAAAGCATGGATGGACCAATTAGGGGTTGGGGCTAGATACTTGATTTTTATAATAAAGTTTATCCCAGCTCCAAGTAGACCACAGAGGATCCCAATCAATACACTGATTAACCAAGCCTTATTTTTTCCATGAGAAATAAAAACGAGGTCAGACTCAGGATAAACCTCTTTTAAACGGAAAAAATTAAGACTTGCCAGAAAGGTTAATAAAATGGGCATAAGCGACCACCAATTAAACCGATAGAATTCCCAAATCAGGTGCCGATCTATTTCAGTTAAAGCCATTAAATAGGTCAATAACATAGCATTACCTATGGCTTTTTTATTGGGCAACTTATAGTCAAATAAAAGTAAAAGGTTAATTCCTAAAATATACAAATGGAATAAGTTCCCCGTAAGAAAGGTAGCATCCAAGGGAAAGTAGATACACACGAGTGAAAAACCTAATAAGAAAATTAATAGGAAACCTATATAATACAAACTGGGGGTATTATTTTTCGACATGTAATGCCCTCACTTTCTATGATTGATTCAATATAAAATCATATAATAGGATGTCAAATAATCAAAGCACACATCATAACTTCAATTATAAAAAAGTGACTGTAACAAGCCACTCCCTTGGTAAAAGGTTTGAATCAATCAGTTTAATCCAATCACAATTGCCCCTAAAAAGATCAAATGATTTTTCTCATAATTTAATGATAATATATCACAAATCATTAAATAAATGTATATCTAAAGCCTTGTGATGTTAACAAAAATCAAAGTACCCCAGGTGGCTTAACCTGGGGCATATTCTTATTTATTCACTCTGCAATATTCACTCATCGCATCCGAAGCATATTGAGCGGTTCCTTGATCGAATTGATCAATATTCTCTTTAAAGCGGTCATCCTTCACCTAACCTTGTCCAATTTTATCAAAGACCTCTAAGCTACAATCAAAGGCATATTTACAAGTGCAACTATTACTATTTACCAGCATTACTTGACATAGAGTCTTAATATTTCATGTTTTCTCAAATTGAAAAATCAAAAAAGCTAAGCAACATCGTTGCTTAGCTTTTTTGTGTATCCCGAATAACTCGTTAATACTTGCTCAATTACTCTTACTCTTCTTCTTTGCGACCTTTAGTAGCAACTAGTCCTAATCCTGATAGGATTGAAAGTGCTGCAGCACCAAAGATATGAGCTGACATTTCTTCACCTGTTTCAGGTAGCATACCAGCTTTATCCGCTTGAGTTGCTGAATCAGCGTTTGAAGTGTTTGAGTTTTCTGTTGAGTTATTTGAACCTGGTTGATCAGCACCTGGTTTAGTTGGATCTTTTGGATCTTCCTCACCTGGGGTTTCTGGATCTTTTGGATCTTCTGTTCCTGGATTTTCTGGATCCTTAGGATCTTCTGTTCCTGGATTTTCTGGATCTTTTGGATCTTCTTCACCTGGGTTTTCTGGATCTTTTGGATCTTCCCCACCTGGGGTTGTATCCTTAACTGTGACTGGTACGTCTACGATTTCACTTGATCCATCTGGATAAGTTACTTCAACTTTTCCTGTGTAATCTCCTGGG